>JADFNY010000021.1 GCA_022563115.1 Acidobacteriota bacterium
CTTCCACTTTCCAACCGCCAACTTCGCCGACGGCCTGCTGCGCGACATCGGATACGGCGGCTCGAGTCCGGCTGCCCGCGATTCCTTCTTCGAGACCCCGACGCTGATCAACGTCGCTCACACGGCTCCCTACATGCACGACGGCGGGCTGGAAACACTGCGCGACGTGGTTGATTGGTTCGATGCCGAGTTCGCCCTCGGGTTCTCGGGTGACGCGAAACACGACCTCGCGGCCTACCTCGAAGCGATCGGCACCGGCGAGGATCCCTACGAGGAGTTCGACGAGGAAAACACCCAGTTTCGCCTCTTCTTCGACGAGCTATCGACGTTCCTCACCACGCTGGACACCTTGATCCCGGCACGTGATAGCTTCCACGCTGGGCTGCTGATCGAGACGGTCGCGACCGATATGCGCCTCGACGCCAGCGCGCTAAAGGATCGTTCGCAAGCACCGGTTGTTTACGCGCTTGCCGGTAGGCTCGACGAGATCGGCGCCGCGATCGTGGCGAGCGACTGGGAGCTCGCGACCTCGCTCTGGGAGCAGTACAAGATCGCCGAAGCGCAACACGGCCCCGAGCTTCGCTGAGATGCTTATGAGAAACGGCTCGACGAAAACGCATCAAAGCCCGGTCCGCCGGCGGGCCGTGATGCTGTCGCTGTGGACGTTGCTGGCGGCAAGCCTCTTGGCAACAACCGCGGCGGCCGTGTCTCTGGCTTCCACTGCACCCGCCGCGTCCCTGACGCTGGCCTTCATACCGCAGGAGAACCCGGAGAAGCTACTGGGTGATATTTCGAAGATCAGCGAGTACCTGTCCGGCGAGTTGGGCGTCGAAGTCGAGGGCTTCGTTACCATCGACCACGCGGCGGCGGTCGAAGCGTTGCGCCATGGCGAAGCCGATATCTCGTTCATGGGCGCGTTGCCCTACGTGCTCGCCCACCACGAGATTGGCGCCCGAGTCGTCCTGGCGGAGGTCTATCGCGGCAGCCCGAGCTACACGTCGCGGATCTTCGTGCGCAAGGACAGCGGCATCCGTACGCTCGCGGATCTTCGCGGCAAGACCATCGCTTTTGCCGATCCGATTTCGGAATCCGGATACCTCTACCCTCTCGACCTGTTCGCCGAGGCGGGCTTTCTGCAACGGGGCGGCGATCCGAAGTCGTTCTTCGGCAACTATTATTTCGCCGGCGGTTATCAACAAGCCATCCAGGCCGTCGCCCACGGCTACGTCGACGCCGCCGGGGCCAGCCAGTTCGCCGACCTGCTGCTAACGGCGGAACAACTCCCCGACGTCACCTGGATTGCAGAATCGCCGCCGATCCCTTCGCACGCGGTGATCGCTCGACGCGACCTCGACCCGGAGCTGCTGCTAGGGTTCGTCGGCGCTATGCTGCAGCTCAACGAGCCCGAGTATCGGAGCTACCTGGCCTACGTATACGGCCCCGACGGTTACATCGAAACCAACCACGAGGCCTACGAGGGAGTTGAGGAGCTGGCGCGTGCCTACGGCTATCTACAACGCTAGCAGGGTGCTGCGCCCGACAAATGGTGAGCACTAGTCGGCACCAGGACCCCTTCATCGTCTCCTCGTCTGGCGCGTCGTGAGCGTTGTCGAGCTGCGGGGAGTCAAGGTCCACTACCCGGGGCAAACGCAACCAGCGTTGGACATCGATGCGCTCCGCATCGGAGAAGGTGAGCGCGTCGCCTTCATCGGACCGAGCGGTTGCGGAAAAACGACCCTACTCCGTCTCGTCAACGGGTACCTGGAGGCGCAGTCCGGCGAGCTTCGCGTCCTCGACACGCTCTATACGAATGTCTCGCGCCGGCGTAGGCGGGCGCGAGCACTTCGCACCCCTGTGGGCTTTGTCTTTCAGAGCTTCAACCTCGTCGAACGGGCCACCGTCTTCGACAACGTCCTTTGGGGGCGACTAGGCCGCGTACCCCCACTGCGCAGCCTCTTCGGCGGCTTCTCGTCCACCGACAAGGAAATCGCCATGCAAGCGATCGAGGAGGTCGATCTGATCGACCAGCTCGGGCAACGAGCCGACACGCTGAGCGGTGGCCAGCAGCAACGGGTTGGGGTCGCCAGGGTGCTGGCGCAGGAAGCCCAGATCGTGCTCGCCGACGAACCCGTCAGTAGCCTCGACCCCTCATTGGCCGACGATGTTCTCAGTTTGCTCGCCGAGGTGAGCACGAACCATGAGGTCACGCTCTTGATGAGCCTCCACCAACCCGAGTTGGCGGCCCGCCACGCCCAACGCGTCGTCGGTATGCGCCACGGCCGTGTCGTTTGGCAGGGCGCCGCCGCCGAGCTGGACGCCGCCGCCATCGAGACGATCTATGACCGGGCCGCCTGAGCGCGACCCAGCGGCCTATCCAAGGCCAACGGCCCGGCAGAGCTTGCGGCGCGGTGCCGGGCTCGCCGCCCTCGTCGTCGCGTTGGCTTGGGCTTGGTCGGGAACGGTCGAATCCGAGAACCTCGGTCGGGCGTTGCCACGGCTTCTGGACTTCATGGGACGCCTGATACCGCCGGATGTTTCCGTGGCACCGAGCGTAATCCGCGCCGCGCTCGAGACTCTTCAGATCGCCCTATTGGGTACGGCCATCAGCGCTGCGGTCTCGTTGCCCTTGGGCCTCGCCGCGGCTGTCAACCTATCGCCGGCCTGGCTGCACCTGCCCATCAAATGGTTGCTCGTGATTCTTCGCGGGATCCCGATTCTGTTGCTGGCGGTGATGTTCGTCAGTGCTGTCGGGCTCGGCCCGTTTCCCGGTGTGCTCGCGGTCGCCGCCCACTCCACCGGCATGCTCGGGAAGTTCTACGCGGAGGCCTTCGAAAATGCACGAAGCGGGGTTCTCGAAGCCCTTGATTCGACCGGGGCAACGTGGCTGCAAGTGGTGAGATTCGGTGTCCTTCCGCAGGTCGCTCCTGATCTCGGTCGCGACACCTTGTTCCGTTTTGAGCTCAACCTGCGTGAGACGGTCGTCTTGGGGCTGGTAGGCGCCGGTGGTATCGGGCTCCTTGTGCGACTCTACATCCGCTCGTTCCAGTATACGAAGGTCGGAACGGTCACCATCGTCATACTTGTCATGGTGGTTGCCGTCGAACAAGCCAGCGTGGCGCTTCGAAAGCAGCTTCGGTGACACATTGTCAGGCCGTGGTGACCGGACATCACTTTGTCAGGCAGTGGGACGGCTACCGGCTTCGCCCGCGGCGTTCTCCCGCCCCTCGCCTGGCGCCTCGAGGCTGGGGCAGGATCCGGAGGTGAACTCGGTATCCGTTGCATCCCCGTGCTGGAACCACGCACCGTCGCGGGTCGCACCCGAGTCGTCGATCACGCAATACTCGAACACCTGGTCGGTTACCCGAACGACAACGAGATGATTGAACTTGCCTCTGTCGGACCGGGCTATCGTCATCGGGTCGGGGTGGAACCCGTACGGCTTCTGGCCGCCGGCACCGGATACGAAGTACCTCACACCGTTTTGGGGCTCGAGCCGAGCGTACATGTGGTTGTGCCCTTGAAAGACAACGTCTACGCGGTCAGCGAGTATGGGCTCGAGCAGGGCCTGCAGCTCGTCGTCGGCGTCGCGACCGACCCACAAGAAACGGTCGCTTCTCGGCGAGTAGATTGGGTGATGCATGGCGACGATCTTCCAGACGGCCGTGGAACCGGCCAAGGCGTTGCGCAGCCAGTCGAGCTGCGAATCGTCTGAACCGCCGGTGACCCCCTCGGCGCTCAGCGTGTTGGAGTCGAGCACGAAGACTTCTGCCAGGGGAGGTGTTCCGCCGGAGGTGATCGAATAGTAGCGATAGCCGTTTGGATATCCGAACTCTGGTCGGGCGAGCTGCTCCGCCACCCAGCAATTGGAGGCTGATCGATAGGCGGAGTGATCCCTGGGGACCGGAACGACACCGGCGCCTTTGCATTTCTTCACGTCGTGGTTGCCGAGCCCAGCGTGAAATCTAGTACCCGTTGCCATCACGTCTTCGTACATCGTGACGAACCTCGGCATGATGTGCTTGGACTCGCCGTTGTTGTACAGGTTGTCGCCGAGAAGAAAAACGGATTGCAGGCTCACGTTACGGGAGATGCTCAAGAGTTGGTCTCTGACCCGCCTCTGCCGATCGTTTCCGGTGCCGGTGTCGCCGAGGAACGCCAAGTAGACGCTTCGTTGCGAAAGCTGGACCCTCGTCGCGGGGCTCGCATGGACGACCGCCTCAACTGCCTGGATCGTCTCGGCAACAACAACATCTTCGCCCGGATGTGCTGCTGGAGCGTGAGCGGCAGCCGTTAGAACAACGAGCGACGCCAGCATTCGTGTGCGCATTTCAGTGAATCCTCTCGGGGCGAAGCAGCCACCTTGAACCCCACGTGGACCTCCCATCGCTACGATCAGCCGAACGTCAGCGACGATCCACACCGCGCGACGGATTTTGCCATGGACAGAATGGAACCTCCATTGTTGAATTGGCGAGCACTTCCCCGCCGGTGCGCGGGGATTCGATCATGGCGAAGCACATCCGACAGCCGGGAACCGACCCGCTCCGCGAGAGCCGGAGACGCTTTCTCGCCTCGTTCGGCGGCGCAGGAATGTCGTCGATGCTCTTCCCGGGTGTGCTCTGGGGGAAGATCCAGGACGAGGGCGCCCAGCGCGTCACCCTCGACATGGTGCGCGACGCATCGCGGATCGCCGGGCTCGAGCTCGACGAGGCGGAAGAAGCGGCCATGGTCGAGGGAGTCAACGAGAGCCTCGCCCGGATCGAGGAGATCCGCGGGTTCCACATCGACAACAGCGTGCCGCCGCCGATGTACTTCGACCCCCTGGTCCCCGGCATGGCGGTCGACACGATCGAGCGACCCTTCCGGCAGGATGTGCCCTCCGACGTCAGCCGGCCGGCAAACCTCGAGGACGTCGCGTTCTGGCCGCTCGTCCGGCTCGCTCGGCTCATCGAAACCCGCCAGGTTTCCGCCATCGAGCTGACGCGCATGTACCTCGATCGGCTCGAGCGCTACAACCCGCTGTTGAACTGCGTCGTGACGCTCACCGCCGAGCGGGCACTCGAACAGGCGACTCGTGCCGACGCCGACATCGCCGCGGGACGCTACCGAGGCCTGTTGCACGGCATTCCCTGGGGCGCCAAAGACATCATCTCGGCGCGAGGCTACCGGACTACTTGGGGAGCCGCCCCCTTCCAGGAGCAGGAATTCGACGTCGATGCCACGGTCGTCGAGCGCCTCGACGCGGCTGGCGCGGTGCTGATCGCCAAGCTCACCACCGGCGAGCTCGCCTTCGGCGACCGCTGGTTCGGCGGCCGCACGAACAATCCGTGGAACCCGGAGCAGGGCTCGAGCGGCTCGTCGGCCGGCCCGGGAGCGGCGACGGCGGCCGGGCTCGTCGGGTTCGCCATCGGCACCGACACCGGCGGCTCGATCCTCTCGCCCTCGATGCGCTGCGGTGTCGTCGGGCTGCGGCCGACGTTCGGGCGGGTCAGCCGCTTCGGCGTCATGGCGGCGGGATTCAGCCTCGACAAGATCGGGCCGATGTGCCGCACCGCGGAGGATTGCGCCATCGTTCTCGACGCCATCGAGGGCCCGGACGGCAAGGACCTCGCCGTGCCAGCCAACATCCCGTTCAACTGGGATTCGGAGACCAACGTCCGGACGCTGGGCGTCGGCTACTTCGCCGAGGCGTTCGGCGAGGGCAACGACGGCGAAGAAATCGCCAACAACGAGGCCGCGCTGGCGACGCTGCGCGCGCTGGGAATCGAGCTCCGACCCGTAACCCTGCCGCGCAGCCGGTTGATCTACTTCATCGAATACATGGAACGCGCCGCCGGCTTCGACGAGTTCCTCCGCAGCGGGCGTGTCGCCGAGCTGCGGAGCGCGAGCCGCTACTTGTACGTCTCCCGCCTGATTCCCGCCGTCGACTACCTGCAGGCGAACCGGGTGCGGATGCTTCTCATGCAGGAGATCGCCGCGACGATGGAAGACCTCGATGTCGTCGTCGCGCCCTACCGCGCCATCAACCCGCTCACCAGCATGACCGGACATCCGGTGGCGGCGGTGCCCAGCGGTTTCCGCTACGACGGCACACCGACGGGCTTCACGTTGGTCGGCAACGTCTACAAGGAAGCCGCGGTGCTTCTCCTGGCCAAGGCATTCCAGGACGCCACCGGCTTTCACCTGCGGCAGCCGACGCTGGACGTCTGAGCTCGGCTTGCGCCGCGCACCTCGCTCAGGCATGTTGCTTGAATGAACGAAACGGCAGCCGCGCGCATCGGGATCTTGACCGTGTCCGACCGCGCCAGCCGTGGCGAGTACGAGGACCGGGGCGGGCCGGCGGTACGCGATTACCTCGACGAGGCGCTCACCAGCCCGTGGGAGGCCGACGCCCGCGTCGTTGCCGACGAGCGCGACCAGATCGAGCAAGCCTTGATCGAGATGGCAGACGCCGGTTGCTGCCTGGTGGTGACCACCGGAGGCACAGGCCCCGCGCCGCGCGATATCACGCCGGAGGCCACCGAGGCCGTCTGCGAGAAGCTGCTGCCGGGCTTCGGCGAGCAGATGCGCGCTGTCTCGCTACGCTACGTCCCCACCGCGATCCTGTCGCGGCAGCTGGCAGGGATTCGCGGCAGCACCTTGTTCATCAACCTCCCCGGCAGCCCGAAAGCGATCGCCGAGTGCCTCGACGCGGTGTTCGCCGCGGTCCCCGACTGCGTCGATCTCATCGGCGGCCCGCGCTTGGAGACCAACCCGGAGCGCGTGGTCGCGTACCGCCCCCACGACTGAGGCGGCGGCGGTCTCCGCAAAAGCCTTTGCTCAGACAGGCGCGCAGATCATCGCGGCGATGCGCTCGAGGCCCTCGACGTCCGCCGACGTGAACGCGTCGGGTGTCCTGGAGTCAACGTCGAGGACACTGCGGACCTCGCCGGCGCCATCCCGCAGCAGCACCACGACTTCGCTGTTCGAGCGCGAATCACAGGCGATGTGGCCGGGGAATGCGTGCACGTCGGGCACGAGCATCGACTCCCCGCGATCGATCGCCGCCCAGCACACCCCGGCATGGCGCTCGAGCAACATGCAGGCGAGCGGCCCCTGGTAGGGCCCGACGATCAGATCCTCGTCGACCAACCGGTAGAACCCGGTCCAGAAAAAGTGCGGCATCTTGTGGTGCAGCAGGGCGGCCGCTGAGCCCATCCGTGAGACGGGATCGGCGATCTTGACGTACAGCTCGTCGAGCTGGCCGGCGATGCGCCGGTAGCGATCGGCGAGCTTCTTGTCCGCTGTTTCCGGGATGGTCGTCATGTCATTCGCGAGGATCGATCATCGCGGCTGCGGCAGCACGGCAACGAAGCGCGCCGTTCGGATCTAACCGGGTGTGTCCGCCGCTGCAGAGGGGGATTGACAGGGGCGAGCGTTGCGCCTATGACTGTCGGCCATGATACGTGATCTGAAAGAAGCGCTCCGTTCCATCCGCGCGAGCCCCGGCGTCACGTTCATCGTCATCGCCACCCTCGCCTTGGCGATCGGCGCCAACACGGCGTTGTTCTCTGTTCTCAACAGCGTGCTGTTGCGCCCGCTCCCCTATCCCGATCCCGACGAACTCGTCATCGTTTGGGAGAATAATCCGTCGCAGGGAATCGAAGAATCGGAGATCTCGAGGGGCAACTACAGCGACTTCCGCAGGCGCTCCGAAGCCTTCGGTGGCAACCTGGCGGCGTTTCGCTACCAGGGCAACACGCTGACCGGTATCGACCGTCCCGAACGCCTCGAGACGGTGCTGGTCTCGCCGGTGCTCTTCCAAACCCTCGAGGTCGACGCTCACCTCGGCCGTACTTTCCTCCCCTCGGAGGAAGCGCCCGGCAACGAGAAACTGGTGGTCCTCAGCTACAACTCCTGGGTGCGCCGGTTCGGCGCCGAGCCGGAGATCGTCGAGCAAACGATCTCGCTCGACAGCGAGCCGTACACCGTCGTCGGCGTGATGCCGGAAGGATTCGAGTTTCCCGCCGGTAACCCCGACGTGGAGATCTGGCTGCCTCTGACGCTCGATGAGCAAGCCCAGGCCGACCGACCGCATCGTATGTACAACGCTATCGGCCGGCTCGCCGATGGCATCTCGCTTCAGCAGGCGCAAAGCGAGCTGGGCGCGATTGCGGCGCAGCTTTCCGTCGAGTTTCCGGCCACCAACGAGGGATGGGGCGTGCGCCTCGTCCCGGCCAAGGAGCAGCTCCTCGGCGACATCGGGCCGACGCTGTGGGTGCTGTTCGCGGCGGTGACCTTCGTCTTGTTGATCGGCTGCGTCAACGTCGCCAACGTCTTGGTGGCGCGCTCGACGGAGACCGCCAAGGATTACGTCATCCGCGCCGCGCTCGGTGCGGGGCGCGCCACGTTGCTGCGCCGTTCGCTCGCCGAGAGCCTGCTGCTCGCCGCGTTCGGCGGAACAGCCGGACTTCTCGTGTCAATGTGGGGCATCGGGGTATTGCGCACCGTCATTCCGGACTCGATCCCGCGCGGCAACGAGATCGGCATCGACCTGACCGTCCTCGGTTTCTCGCTGGTCCTTACGCTCGCGTCGGGTGTCTTGTTCGGCATGCTTCCTGCCCTTCGCGTCATGCGCCAGGACATCGTCGAGGTTCTCAAGGCCGGTGGGGGCGGCCGGGGCTCAGCCTCCGGACGCCGCGCTCGATGGCTGACCGACCTGATGATCGTCATCGAGGTGGCGCTGGCCCTCGTCCTGCTGACCGGCGCCGGACTGATGGTGCGCAGCTTCGCCGAGCTGAGCCGCGTCGATCCCGGTTTTCGCAAAGAGGGGGTCACCTCCCTGATGATCGCTCTGCCGCCGTCGCGCTATCAGGGCTTCGAGCAAAACCGGCAGTTCTTCATCGAGCTGACCGACCGTGTGAAGGCCACCCCGGGAATACTGGAAGCGGGCGCCGTCACGCGGCTGCCGATGAGCTCGCTCGGGACCGCCTTCGAGATGCCGTTCACGGTGCAGGGGCTCGACGTCGAATCCCCGACCGAGCGGCCTCGCGCCGACTACCGGGGGGTGATCCCGGAGTACTTGCGGGCGATGGGAATCCCGCTGATCCGCGGCCGGCTGTTCGACGACTTCGACGGCCAGGAAGGGCGCGAGGTAGCGCTCGTGAACCAATCGCTGGTACGACGCTATTTCCCCGACGTCGACCCGATCGGCAAGGTCATCGACATGCCGATGGCCGGCGCGGCCGAGATCGTCGGTATCGTGGGCGACACCCGCCACGACGGCCTGCAATCCGACGTGCGCCCCGAGCTCTACGTGCCCTTCCGCCAGATGGCGCTGGCCGACATGCACGTCGTCGTGTACTCGGACATGGAATGGACGCGGGCAGCCGCCCTCGTCCAGGAGGAGCTCGCGGCGATGGACCCCGAGCTGGCGCCGACGGAGATCACCACCATCGAGGCGATGCTGAGCGAATCGATCGCCCAGCCGCGCTTCAACATGACGTTGCTCGTCGGTCTCGCGGTGTGCGCCGCGGCCCTTGCGGTGGTCGGAATCTACGGCGTCGTCTCCTACTCGGTCGCCCAGCGCACCAGTGAGATCGGCGTGCGCATGGCGCTTGGAGCGAGCACCTCGGACACGGTGGCGATGATCGTCACCCAGGCGCTCTGGGTCGTCGGCATGGGTGTCGTCGTCGGCGTCGCCGGAGCCATCGGCGCCGCTCGCTTCATCGAAGGAATGCTGTACGGCATCAACCCCACCGACCCGCTCACCTTGGCCAGCGTCGGCGGTTTGGTGATCGCGCTCGGCGCCATCGCGGCGACGATCCCGGCGAGGCGCGCGACCGCAGTCGACCCCGTCATCGCTTTGCGCAAGGAATAATCTGAACCGGAACGCCAAGGCGTCTGCCGCCCCTGGACCGGCGAGGAATCATCAAGAAAAGGGGCGCCTCGCGGCGCCCCTTTCTCGGGTTCGCGCCAACCGCCGTGTTTACAGCGGGTGATTCTTGATCGGCAGCCTGCGGATCCGCTTGCCGGTCAACGCGAAGATCGCGTTGGTAACCGCCGGGGCGATCGGCGGCAGCGCCGGCTCGCCGGCGCCTCCGGGCTCCTCGTCGCTGTCGATCAGGTGGATGTCGACCTCGGGCATCTCATCGATGCGCAGCAACTCGTAGTTGTGGAAGTTGCTCTCCACGACACCGCCGTCGGCGAGGGTGATCTCGCCGTAAAGCGCCGCCGCCAGGCCGTTGACGATGCAGCCGACGGTTTGCGCGTCAACGGTCAACGGGTTGATGACGAAGCCGTAGTCAGCGGCGCAGGTAACCTTGTGCACGCGCAGCGCTCCGAGCTCCACCGACACCTCGGCGATCTGGGCGACGTACCCTCCCTTGTCGATCACCAAACCGATGCCGCGCGCCCGGCCTTCGGGCAACGGTGTGCTCCAGTTCGCCTTCTGCGCCGCGACCTCGAGCACGTGGCGGATTCGCGGAGCGTTGCCGAGCATCGACAGACGGAACTCGAGCGGGTCACGCCCCGCGGCGTGCGCCAATTCGTCGATGATGCTCTCGGTGATCCAGCAATTGTGCGACGGCCCCACCGAGCGCCAATAACCGGTCGGGGTGCGGACCTGTGGCCCCGGTCGACCGTAGTCGATCAGCAGGTTGGATACCTCATAAGGCATGGTCACCAGGCCTTCGACGGCGTTGCGGTCCGGGCGCGGGCCACCACCGCCGCGGCCGCCACGACCGCCGCGGCCGCCACCGAAGCCACCGTCACTGCTCCCGGTCGCGCTGAGCGGCTGGGCAACGGCCCGCAGCCGGTAGGCGGCGATATTGCCGTCGGCGTCGACGCCGCCCTCGAACTTGGCGTAGGCGGCCGGCCGGTACAGGTCGTGGCGCATGTCTTCCTCGCGCGTCCAGAGGACTTGGACCGGGGCGTCGACCTTCATCGCCGTTTCTACCGCATCGGTGACGAAGTCGTTCGCGCCGCGCCGACCGAGCCCACCACCGAGGAACATCGGGTGCACGGTGACCTTCTCGACCGCAATCCCGGTAAGCCGGGCGGCGGTGCTTTGCACCCCCTGCGGCCCCTGCGTCGGCACCCATACTTCGACCCGATCGGGCTGCACGTGGACGGTGCAGTTCATCGGCTCCATCGTCGCGTGGGCGAGATAGGGGGCCTGGTAGACCGCCTCGACCTTGGTCTCGACCGCCGCCATTCCGGCGGCGATGTCGCCTTCGCTGCGGGCCTCGGCGCCTTCCCCCTCGGCCACCTCGGCGAAGTGCTCGAAGATGTCGGCGCTGCTCATTGCGAAGTCACCCTTGTTCCAGGTGACGTCGAGCTTGTCGGCGCCCTCGAAGGCGGCCCAGGTGTTGTCGGCGACGACGGCGATGCCGGACGAGATCTCGAAGACGTCGCGAACGCCGCTGACCGCCAAACTTTCAGTAGCATCGAAGCTGGCGACGCTGCCACCGAACGTCGGGCAGTGGAACACGGTGGCGAACAACAGCCCCTCGGGGCGTGCGTCAATGCCGAAAACAGCCTCTCCGCGCACCTTCGCGGGAGTGTCCAGCTGCTTCATCGGTGTGCCGATGTAGCGGAACTCCGACGGATCCTTGAGCGTCGGATGCTCGGGAACCGGCATCGCCGCAGCCTCTTCAGCGAGATCCGCGTACGAAAGCCGGCGTCCAGAACCGGAATGGATCACCGAACCCATCTCGGTGCGGCACTCACCGGCCGCAACACTCCAACGCGCCGCCGCGGCGGCGACCAACATCTCACGCGCCGAGGCGCCAGCCTGCCGCAAGCCCATCCAGGCACCGCGGCGAACGCTCGAGCTGCCGACCGTCATCATGCGCCCGTACTTGTCCGGGTGCGCGTCCGCCTGCACGACGCGGACGTCGTCCCAATCGACGTCGAGCTCATCGGCGACGATCATCGGCAACGACGTGCGCACGCCCTGCCCCATGTCGACCTTGGCAACCCAGATCGACACGATGCCGTCGGTGTCGATCTGAACGAAGGCGTTGAGCGAGGCCGTGTCGCTGCCGTTGGCGGCCAGCATCTGACCCACGGCGTCGTAGCCGCCGTAGACACCAACGACAAGACCACCGCCGGCGATGCCGCCCCAGCGAATGAAATCTCTGCGATCGATCTTGGCGACGTTGTTCATGGCTCGATGCTCCCGGCGGCCCGGTGGATCGCCTTGCGGATGCGGTCGTAGGTGCCACAGCGGCAGATGTTACGCGCCATTCCGCGATCGATATCGTCGTCGGTCGGATTCGGGATCTTCGCCAGCAAGCCGGCGGCAGCCATGATCTGCCCGCTCTGGCAGTAGCCGCATTGCGGCACGTCCTCGGCAATCCAGGCGGCCTGCACCGCGTGGAGGCCGTCCGGCGAGAGGCCCTCGATCGTGGTGATCTTGCCGGTGCCGATCGAGCCCACCGAAGTGCGGCAGGACGTGCGCACCTCACCGTCGATGTGGACCGTGCAGGCGCCGCACTGCTGCATGCCGCAGCCGTACTTCGTGCCGGTGAGCCCGAGCACGTCGCGGAGGGCCCAGAGCAACGGCATCTCCGGCGGCACGTCGACGACGTGGTCGCGGCCGTTTACGTTGAGTGTGAACGCAGCCATCTCGTTTACCCCATGTCTGGGAATTCGTTGCCGGTCTTGCTCGAGTGGGGATCCGCTCAATTCAACGACCCGGCCGCCGAAATTGCAAGGTGCCGGCGCGTGCGGCGGGCCGGCTGCCTGGTGAGGAGATCGACAGCCTCGAGGCTCCGATAGACTATGGCACCGCTATGAACGATCCCATCGCTCGGTTTCTGAAGACGTACGAGCGCGCCCAAAAGAAGGATCCGGGGGACCACACCCGCGTCGCGCTCGCCACCGCCGACGAGAACGGCCGGCCCTCGGTGCGCATGGTGCTGCTGCGCGGGGTCGACGATCGCGGCTTCGTCTTTTTCACCAACTACGGCAGCAGCAAGGCGCACGAGCTCGCGGCCAACCCGCAGGCGGCGCTTTGCTTCTATTGGGAGTCGATCAAGGAACAGGTCCGCGTCGAGGGCACCGTCGAGCGCGCCGGCAGCGACGAATCCGACGCCTACTTCGCCTCCCGCGAACGCGCCAGCCAGCTAGCGGCCTGGGCCTCGAAGCAAAGCTCGCCGCTCGAGTCTCGCACCCAGCTGCTCGCCGAGTACCTCAAGGTCAAGGCCCGGTTTGCCGGCCGCGAGGTCCCGCGGCCCGACTTCTGGGGAGGCTTCCGGCTGCGTCCGCAACGCATCGAGTTCTGGAGCAACCAGCCGCATCGCCTGCACGACCGGGTGGCGTTCGTGCGTGAAGGCGATGGCTGGGTAAAGGAACGTCTCTACCCCTAGTTCGCGCCCAGCGCGCATGGGCGAGCGACGTGGGCCAGAGCTGGATCTTCGAGCGACATGGCAACGCTTTCAGTGAATGGGGAGATCGTCGCGGAAGGTCGTATCGAAAGAACACAAGCTTTCATTTTCTCTGCGGATGAGACCGCAGATGTCGGCCTCGACAATCAGACGCCGGTTGTCGAAGGCATCGGCATCGGCCGGGAGGAAACTCGCTTCACCGGCGAGATCCACAAAGTGACTGTCGAGATTGAGGGCGCGCAGTAGGCGGTGTCTACGGCGTGTGCCGGGCAGGACGACCCCCCCCGGTTGTTCTGACTTTCGGTCGTCGGAACAGCCTGCTCTCGAAAAGCTAGAAGTTGATCACCAGGGAGGTCACGAACGCTGTGTCGAGCTTTGCCTTCGGTATGACGACCTTGCCGATGACGAGACCGGAAGGATCCTCCAGATCGATGTCCTCGAGTGCCGGCAGGTTTCTGTAGAGCAGCCTCAGGCTAGCTTTCAAGGCAATCGTGTCGTTGATCGCCACTCTGATGCCGTTGAGCGCGTCGAGGCGAATGTCGGCGGCGGTCTCGAAGCTGCCGTCGAGCGTCAACTCGCTCTCGATCTCGGAGCTCCCGGTCACCCCCGCGCGAAGCCGGTAGAAGGCACGGTAGCCAGCGAAGTTCCGCGCTCCTTCGAGGTTGAGGTCCTCGTTGGTGTACGAAATACCATTACCCATACGCAAAACGAGGCGTTCTCGGTCGTACCACGTGTGGCCGAAACCGCTTGATGCGATGATCTGGCGGTCGATGTTCGAAGGCTCGTCGCGGGAGCCATCCCAGCTGGCGTACCAAAAGAAGTGTTCGTGAACCTCTCGCGTGTACAGAGCCTTGGTGAACCAACGGTTATTGTCGAGTTCCGTCTCGGGTTTAAAGACCTCGAAGTCGTCTTGGGTTCCGACAGCCACCTTGTCGTCGCCCGATCCGGCGCGCAGGATCCCCGCTTCCCACGAGAACTCGGCGTTCGTCCACGTGTACCTGTACACATTACGGATCTGAAAGGTATTCGCGTCGGAGTTTCCCGTACTCACGACCCAGCTGAATGCAGTCGCGTTCGACCAGTTTCGCGGCGGCTCCTCTTGCCGATGTTGACCAAACGCCGGATCAGCCTGCAACGTGACGAGCGCCGCCATCAAGGAACAGGACAGAACGAAATGACCTACCCCAGGTGTTTGGACCACTCGGCACCTCATCAAATCGGTGTGCAGCAGCGCCGTCACCCTCCGGCACCCGTGACGCCGTTCCTCGTTGCAAAGGCTAAGGATTCTTCTATGAGAAGACTACCTCCCGTCAAGGGCAACGTGGTGCCCGAGGATAGGTTTCAACCCGCGCGCCATGCCAACGACTCTCGCCAAGGCCTACCCGCGAGCGTCAGGTCGATAGCCGTAGTCCGAGCCCCGCCGGAAGCCGGCAGTGCCTCAGTCGAGCCGCTTGCGAAACCGCAACGTCGCCAACGTCATCGTGATGAGGAAGAAGATCCCGAGCGCTCGAACGTTGGGCATCAGCTCCTCGAGCGCCGCGCCGCGAAGCACGACGCCCCGGACGATGGCGATGAAATGGGTCAGCGGCAGCAACCGGCCGATGCGCTGCGCCAGCGGCGGCATGCCGTCGAATGGAAACATGAAGCCCGACAGCAAGAGCTGCGGCAGGAAGGCAAGAAACGCTAGCTGCATCGCCTGAAACTGGGTCTTGGCAAACGTCGAGAGCATGAGCCCGAGGCTCAACGAGGCGGCGATGAACAGCAGGCTACCTTGATACAAGTCAACCACGGAGCCGCGAACCGGCACGTCGAACAGATACCACCCCACCAGCAGAATGATCGTCACCTGAATCAGCCCGATCACGATGTAGGGGATGATCTTGCCGATCATCAACTCGAGGTTGCGGATCGGCGTGGTGATCAACAGCTCCAGGTTGCCGCGCTCGCGCTCCCGCACGACGGCGACCGAGGTGAACAACACCATCGTGAGCGTGAGGATCACGCCGATGAGCGCCGGAACGATCTGCACCGCCGAGCGGCGCTCCGGGTTGTAGTAGGTGCGCACTTCGAACACGGTGGATGGTCGCTCGACGCCGACCTTGCGGAGCTCGAACCGCATCTGCGCGAGCCGCATGGCGATATTCGCCACGGTCGGATCGGAGCCGTCGACGAGCAGTTGCGCCGCGGGTCGGGTAGCCTCGCGAACACGGCGCTCGAAGTCGGCCGGAATCACGATGCCGACGGTGATCTCGCCGCGTCGCATCATGTCCTCGAGCTCGCCGGCGGTGCGCGCCCGCGCCACGATGTCCACCACCTGGGAGGCTTCGACGTCGGCAATGAGCTGGCGCGACAGCTGGGTTGTCGCCTGATCGGCGACCCCGGCACGCAGGTGGCGAACGTCGAGGTTGATGGCGTAGCCGAACAGCAGAATCTGCAGCAGAGGGATCCCGATGATCATGCCGAAGGTCAGGCGATCACGGGATAGCTGGCGGATCTCCTTGCCGATGATCGCCCCCATGCGTAGCAGCGAACTCATGGGTGCACCTCATCGGAACCGGCTCCCGACTCATCGGCTCCCGCGGACCCATCAGCAGCCGGCAACGCGACATCGCCGTCGAATCCCGTAGCTGCCACGAACACGTCCTCCAGGTTGGCGCTGACCCGCTCGACGATCCCGGCGACGCCACCGGATTTGAGCACCGCGCGAACCTGCGCCTCGGGGTCGTCGGTGCCGGTCTCGACCATGACGTGCAAGCGGGCGCCGATCTGGGTGACGGCGCGCACGAACCCCACCGACCGGAGGGCGGCGCGGGCGCGGCGCGGGCGGTCGGTTTCGACCTCGAGCACGACCGCGTCGATGTTGCTCGAGAGCTCGCGCGGCACGCCCTCGGCGACCAGCCGCCCCTCGGCGAGGATGGCGAGCCGGTGGCAGCGCTCGGCTTCGTCCATGAAGTGGGTCGAGACCAGAATCGTGGTACCGCCCTCGGCGAGCTCGAACAGGCCGTCCCAGAAATCACGCCGGCTCTGCGGGTCGACCGCGCTCGTCGGCTCGTCGAGCAGCAGCAGCTCGGGCTCGTGCAGGGTCACGGCGGCGAGGGCCAGGCGCTGCTTCTGGCCGCCGCTGAGGGTGCCGGCGCGCTGCCGCTGGCGATCGTCGAGCGCGTAGCGGGCGAGGTTGCTCTCGATACGCTGGCGCCGGCGACGCCGGCGCATGGAGTAGATCCGGCCCATGAACTCCAGGTTCTCGCGCACCGTAAGGTCCTCGTACAGGGAGAACTTCTGGGTCATGTAGCCGATCCGCGGCCGTACCTTCTCGGCGTCGCGCGGCAGTTCCATGCCGAAAACGCGGGCGCTGCCGGCCGACGGCTTGAGCAAGCCGCACAACATCCGGATCGTCGTCGTCTTGCCGGAACCGTTTGGTCCGAGGAAGCCGTAGATCTTCCCCTTGGGGATCGTCAGGTCGACGGAGTCGACGGCTATCAACTTTCCAAAGGTGCGCGTCAGCCCTGCGGCAACGATCGCCGCATCGCTCATTGCGAGCCGGATTCCAGCGCCGGACGCAGGCTGGGGAAATCGACCTCCACGGGCACACCGGTGGGCAGATCGCGCGCCG
>JADFNY010000319.1 GCA_022563115.1 Acidobacteriota bacterium
CCTCCTCTCCCTCATCGACCGCCTGGCTCGGCGAGGCATCGCCCTCACCGTAGCCGATGATGTAGAGAATCGGCGCGAACGTCTCCTCCTGAACGATCTCGAAATCGTTGTCGGCGATGGCGATGCAGGGAGTGACGTAGTGGCCTCCGGGGTGTGCGGGGCCATCGAGCTTCTCGCCGCCACGCAGAATCTCGCCACCTTCCCGGCGCAGCCGCTCGACGGCAGCGGTCAGATCATCGACCGCCCCATGGTTGACCAACGGGCCCATCAACGTCGAGGGATCGCGTGGATCACCGATGTTGATGTCTCCGTAGGCGCGAATCAGACGATTGACGAGCTCCTCCTTAACCGACTCGTGCACGATGATGCGACGCGTCGAGGTACACCGTTGCCCCGCGGTGCCGACGGCGCCGAAGAGAATCGCCGGCAGCACCAGGTCCATGTTGGCGTGCGGCGTCACGATGATGGCGTTGTTGCCGCCGAGCTCCAGGATGGTCCGCCCGAGGCGCCTGCCGACGACCTCGCCGACGTGATAGCCGACCCGACAGCTGCCGGTGCACGAGATCAGAGGTACGCGGCGGTCGTGCAGCATGCGCTCGCCCACACTCGACCCCTTGCCGACGGTCAACGAGAAGATCGCCGGGTCGACATCGTTTTCCTCGCACACCGACTGGGCGATCTTGGTCACCGCGACGGCGATCAACGGTGTGCCGCTCGCCGGCTTCCAGACGCTGGCATCGCCGCATACCGCGGCGATCGCGGCGTTCCAACTCCACACCGCGACCGGAAAGTTGAAGGCGCTGATGACGCCGACGACGCCGAGTGGGTGCCACTGCTCGGACATCCGATGGTCGGGCCGCTCCGATTGCATCGTGTTGCCGTAGAGCTGGCGCGACAGGCCGTTGGCGAAGTCGCAGATGTCGATCATCTCCTGCACTTCACCCTCGCCCTCGGCGACGATCTTGCCCATCTCGAGGGTCACCAGGGCGCCGAGCTCGGCCTTCTTGTCGCGCAGCCTGTTGCCGAGCTGTCGAACGAGATCCCCACGCACCGGGCCCGGCACTTTGCGCCATTCGAGGAAGGCTCGGTGAGCACTCTCGACGATCTGGTCGTACTCATCCTCGGTGACCTGGATGACGGTGCCGATGCGGCTACCGTCGATCGGCGTGAACACTTCCAGCTCCGGTCCCGAGCCCAGCCACTCGCCGGAAAAACCCCCTCGGTTGGTGTCCTCGAGGCCGAGCGCCTCGAATATCTCCGTTGCATCCAAAACTTGACTCATGCGGCGCGCTGGCCCTCCAGATAGGGCCTGAGATGCGGCCCGGGATCTCCGAATCAGGTATAAACAGGGTGCTGAAGAAGCACCTTGTCAAGGGTAGCGTACATCCGGCAGCGTGCCGCCCGGCAAGAAGCCCGCCGGCGGCGACACTAGGGAGAAACTCGCATGATCCCCGCCTTCGAGCGTGAACCGTACCTGAGGGAGCTGGAGGTCGAGGTGACCGGTGTGGCTGAGGACGACGCCGGCCCCTACGCCGTACTCAGCGACACCGTCCTGTACCCAGAAGGCGGCGGCCAACCCGCCGATCACGGCTACCTCGGCGCCCTTCGGGTCATCGCGGTACAACGAGTCGACAGTGAGATCCGACACTATCTGGAAAACGCTGCCGTGACCGGCTCGGCGACGCTCACGCTCGATTGGAAGCGACGCTTCGACCATATGCAGCAGCACACCGCGCAGCACCTGATCACCGCCATCGCGGCCGATGTGTTCGGTTGGGAAACGACGTCGTTTCATCTCGGCGTCAGGTCATCGGATATTGAGCTCGCCATCGGGTCGATCGCCGACACCGACCTGGTGTCGCTCGAAGAGCGCGCCGCGACCGTGATCCACGAAGCTCGCGCGGTCACCAGCCGTCGGGCGGCTCCCGAGGAGCTGGCCAGCGGCGCTATCCGGAGCCGCGGGTTGCCCGAGGGACACGAGGGAGACGTGCGTCTCGTGGAGATCGCCGGCATCGACTGCAACACCTGCGGCGGCACGCATGTGGAAACGACCGCGGAGATCGGCGCCATCAAGCTCCTCGGTACCGAGAGTATGCGGGGCGGGACGCGGTTACGTTGGGTCGCCGGCACCCGGGTCAGAGCGCTGCTAGCGGCTCACGAGACCCGCGCCGCTTCGCTGCGCGAGATCTTCGAGACCTCCGACGAAGAAGTCCTGCAGGTCGTCGATTCCAAGCTCGCTCGCCTGAAACAGGCCGAGCGCCAGATCAAGAGGCTGCGCGCCGAACTGGCCGAAGAGACGGCACGGCGACTAGAGTCGTCGGAGGGAGCCATCGTCGAAGCGCACTTCGATGGCGCAGACGCGAGATTCCTGCAGTCGATCGCCCGCCAAATGACCGCCCTTCGCACCTCCCGGGCCGGCTTGTTAACCGCTACCTCCGATTCGGGGTCGTTCTTCGTGCTCTACCGAGGGACCGGTTTCGAGCTGGATCTCGAAACCATCGGGGCTCGACTCGCAACCCTGCTCGACGGCCGCGGGGGCGGGTCCGCCGAGTTGTTTCAGGGCAAGGCGGGATCGTTGGAGCGGCGCCCGGAAGCGGTTTCCTTGCTCAAGGAGGCAATCGGCCACCGCTCCCGTTGACGAACCTGCGATTTTCGTGCTAGAAGCGGCCTCTAGACGGCGTTTGAGCGCCCATCGGACGGCGCGCCAACGGCGCTTTGCTCCCCCGGCACCCCATCTGCGGCCGGAAGAAGCTCGATCTATCGATGAATTCCCATCGAGGAGGATGCTGATGTCTCGTACGTTGAAGTTGTTCTCGCAGGCCAGCTTGGTGGCCATCGTGCTGCTGGCCCTGGTCAGCAACGGCCTGACCGCAACCGCTGCCGCGGCTCCCCCGGCCTCCGCCCCGGCTCAGATGGAAGACGGCCTGCTCAAAGATCTGAGGTGGCGCAACATCGGCAACGCCAACCTCAAGGGCCGGATCTCCTCGATTGACGCGCTCGAAGACAACTTCAGCGTTGCGGTGGTTGGCACCGGCTCGGGTGGCGTCTGGAAGACGGTCAACGCCGGCAACACCTGGGAGCCGATCTTCGACGGCTACGGTGCCGCTTCGATCGGCGAGGTGCGCATCGACCAGAGCAACCCGGACATCATCTGGGTCGGCTCGGGCGAGGAAGACGGCCGCAACTCGGCGACCTGGGGCGACCACGTCTACAAGTCCACCGACGGCGGCGCCACCTTCGAGCCCGTGCTCACCGACGTCTGGACCACCGGCGACATCGTCATCCACCCCGAGGACTCCGATACCGTCTGGGTCGCTGTGCTCGGCAATATCTGGGGTGACGTCGGTAAGCGCGGTCTGTTCAAGACCACCGACGGCGGCGAGAGCTGGGAACAGCTTCTCAGCGGCCTGCCGGAACCCAACGGCCTGACCGGCGCCTTGCGCTTGCGGATTCATCCCGAAGACCCGGGCACGCTGTGGGTGACCTTCTGGGAGCGGCGGCGCTGGGCCTGGCTGCTCGAGTCGGGTGGCGATCACGGCGGCATCTTCAAGACGACGGACGGAGGCGACAGCTGGGAGAAGCTGACCAACGGCCTGCCCCAGGGTGCCTCCGGCAAGATCGGCCTCGACGTCTCGCGCAGCAACCCCGACGTGCTCATGGCCCATTACGAGCACGGAACACAGATCCCGCAGTTCACCGGCCAGGGAGAGGATCGCGCCCCCAACCCCGAGTACGAAGACATGAGCATCCTGGGGTCGGGAATCTACCGATCGGAGGACGGCGGCGACTCGTGGACCTACGTGAACCGCTTCTACAACCGGCCGTTCTACTACAACCACCTGTGGTTGGACCCCAACGACGATGAGGTCGTCTATAGCCTCACCTCGCGCATGCGGCTGTCGCGCGACGGCGGTCGTACGCTCGAGACCATGCCGCGTGGCGGCGGCGGCCACTGCTACCACGCCATGTGGATCGACCCGCACGATTCCAATCGCTTCTGGGTCGGCAGCGACGGCGGCATGAACCTCACCTTCGACGGCGGCCAGAACTACCTGCAGTTCAAGAACCTCAACGTCACCCAGTACTACGCGGTCGGCGTCGACATGGCCGACCCGTACAACGTCTGCGGCGGCCTCCAGGACGCCGGCTCGTCGTGCGGTCCCTCGCTAACCCGGGCCGGCGCGATCTATACCAACGATTGGCGCAGCGTCGGCGGCGGTGACGGCTTTTACGTACAGATCGATCCGACCGATCCGAACACGGTGTACGCCGAATCACAGGGCGGGAGCGTCAGCCGCGTCGACTTGCGGACCGGCCAACGGGTCAGCATCCGCCCGCGGCAGAACAATGTCACTAATTACAGCGACTACATCACGCCCGAGATCGAAGAGTCGATGCGCGAGCGGGGCTGGGGCAACAACCCGTTCCGCTTCAACTGGAGCACCCCGGTCCTGCTGTCGCGCCATAACCCGCGGACGATCTACGTCGGCGGCAACCATCTGTTCAGGTCGGTGGACCGCGGCGACAGCTGGAATATCGTCAGCCCCGACCTGTCCGACAACGATCCGGAGAAGACCCGGCGGGTCACCGGTGGCCTGACGCGGGACGTTACCGGTGCCGAGAACTACGGCACCATCATCACGATCGCCGAGTCGGCGTTCACCGCGGGCACGATATGGACTGGTACGGACGACGGCAACGTCAAGGTCAC
>JADFNY010000022.1 GCA_022563115.1 Acidobacteriota bacterium
GGCCGAACGCGGTTCCTGAGCCCCGCGTCACCGTGATCCTGAGGGTTCCGCGCTCGAGCGACGGCTCATCGGCATGCTCGAGAACGACGTGCGCCGCGTCGCCGGCGCGCTCGACGAAATCGACCGGCAGGGGGAGATGAAACACTGAGCCGCTCGCCAGCAGGCGATCGATATGCTGGCGCCACAAGATCGGTCGTCCGCGCCGCACGAGCAGGGTCTCGAAGAGCCCGTCGCCAAGGACGAACCCACGGTCGTGGAGCATCGTCGCCCCCGCCGGCGGTGTGTCACTATCCCTCCATACGTCGCCGTTGAGCCAGGTGACACCGGCAGTTTTCACGATCGAACCCATACTTCCAGTATAGGCGGACGGTTTCCCGTGGGTGCGTCTATGGCTAACCAGCCACTATGCACCCGGCTGCGTGGTCCCATCACACTCTCACCACGGCCTGTTAGATGATCATCCGGACCGGTCGGATCAGGCTGGCCGCCGCCCCGCGGCCGGGTGTCGCGTTGTTCGCGCCGCTGCTGCTGACGGCTTCTCTGTTGGCCGTTTCGGTCGCCGTCGCGAGCCCGTCCCAAGATCCGGAATTCGCCTCGAGCCCGATCTACACCTGGCTCGATGAGCACAAGACGGCGGCCTATTGGGCTGCCCCGATGTTGATGGTGGTCGTCGCCATCCTGCCGATCCCGGCCGAAATTCCGGCCGCCATGAACGGCATGCTGTTCGGCGCGGTTCTCGGCGTCATAATCACCTGGGGCGGCGCGATGGTCGGCGCCATGCTCAGCTACGAGCTGGCTCGATGCTTCGGCCGCAAGTTGACACGCCGTTTCGTGAAACCGGAACTGGTCGCCCGGTTCGAGGGCCTCAAGGACGCCGAGGCGCCGGTGCTGCTGATGCTGCGGCTCACCCCGGTCGTCGCGTTCACCGTCGTTAACTGGGCCTCGGGCCTGCTTCAGGTGCGGCGCTCGACCTTCATGTGGACGACGGCGGTCGGCATTCTCCCGGGCACCATCGCGTTTACCGCTTCCGGTTCAGCCGTGGCCTCGCTGTATCAGCGTTATCCAGCCATCGTGATCGCGGTGGTGGTGTTGATCGGCGGTGCCTTGCTGGTCAGGGTCTGGCGGAAGCGGCGGACCGTCCCCACCCCGTAACGATCGCCAGGACCACGACCGCGAGCAACGCCCACGAGTGGAAGTTGTACATGCCGACCTCGAAGGCGGAGACCCGCGGGAGGCCGAAGTCGGCGCCCGAGGCCGTCGTGCTTGCCATCAGGAACGTCGGGATGAAGAACGGCAGCAGAAACGGGTAGGTGCATACCGTGATGTCGAGAAGGTTGGCGCGCCGGTAGCGGTCGATGCCGAAGGCCTCCCCGATCTCCCTGGTGAATGTGCCGACGGTAAGGATCGCCACCGCCGAATGGGTCAGCAGCAGCACTGTCGCGCTGACCACGGCAAAGATCCATCCCTCGGCGCCACGCGCCGTGTGGATGCGGCGGCGCGCGAAGCCGACGAAGCGCTGGATCATCCCGGTTGCCTCGAGGCCGGCGACGAGCCCCATCAACAGGATCGTGAGGAACGACACACCGATGCCGCGCTCGATGCCGTCGAGGATCAGGCCGGCGGCGATGAAATTGTCGGCGTCGATGAACAGCAACTGGCCGGGGGTCAATAAGCCGAGCGCGATACCGATGGCCGCGGCGGCGACGACGCCGAGCATCAGGCCCTCGACCAGGTGACGACGCGACAGCAGCAAGCCGAGCACCAGCGCCGGCGCCAGCAACATCGGCAGGCCGCGCGGATCGCCTTGCAGGATCGCTTGTCGCGGTACGGCCGCGTCGGCCGCCGATCCCAGAGCGACGTAGCCGACAAGAGCCGCGGCGGCGGCCGTGAAAGCGTACTTGAGACGGCTGCGGACAACGCCGCCGAGGTCGGCGTCCTGGGTCGTTGCCGAGGCGATCGTGGTGTCGGAGATCGGCGAGATGTTGTCGCCGAACGTCGCGCCGCCGAGAATCGCCCCGGTGAGAACCGGCAGGCTGGCGCCGAGCAGCCCTCCCGCCGGGTACAGCAGGGGGGCGCATATCAGCACCGTGCCGAGGCTCGTGCCGGTGGCAGTCGACACGACGCAACAGACCACGAATGAGGCGACCACAAACCCGGCTCCCGCCAGACTGAGCTGCGCCGCCAGCCAGATCAGCGCGTCGATGAAACCGCTGGCGTTCATCAGAGCCCCCAGCACGCCGGCGAGCACCCAGGCCATGACCATCAACATGACGACCGGCTGGCTCATGCCGGCGATGATCTTCTCCGAGTACAGCGTCCGGTCGCGGGCCAATAACAAGCCGAGTGTGAGAGCGCCCAACAGGACCGGCCAGAACCCCCGTTCGTCGGGGGCCCCGGATAGCCCGAGCCACGCCACGCCGACGAGGAATAGCGCGAACGGGGCGAGCGCCCCGGCCGCGCCACCGTAGAATCGAAGCAACCGTGTTTCGTTCATGATCTAGCGGTTGTCGAGAGGTCCGGGGGACCCCTGATTGTCATGTGTACTCCCGAGCCTCTCGGCACCCTGCTCGAAGGAGAGCCCGAGTGGAAAAGCCAGCCGACGAGTTTACGCTCTACGATCTTCGTGTCGAGGTGGTCCGCTGTCGCGGCGAGATGGTCTGCAACCATCAGATCGGCGACTACTTCGAGCTGTGCGGCGAGAACCTGTCGATGCCGGCGGGACAGACCTTTCCGATCTATCCGCTCGCCGCGTTGCTGCCGCTGTTGCCGGCGAAACAGCGCGAGACTCACCCCAACGACTGGATGAGCACCGACAGCGAGATCGCTTGCCCCGATCCGCACTGCGGCGCGATCTTCAAGATCACACGCACCGGCAAGACGACGTTCCGCCACGGCGAGGTCACACGGGTGCCGCTCGATGCTTAGCAGGGTGCTGAAGAGCTCCACGGGGGTTTCTCAGCGCCCTGTTGCCAGGCCGTGGCCAAACCCGGATGCGGCTGCGGGGCGACGGGCAGCCTCACGATGATCTCCGTGTCGCGGGTCCAGCTCGCCGGCGGCTACACGATCCCGCGCCTTGTCACCGGGGCCTGGCAGCTCTCCGCCGGGCACGCGATCGAGCCGCTCGAACGCGACGCCGTCCTGGCGAGCTTCACCGCGCTCGTCGATCACGGCTTCACGGCGTTCGACTGCGCCGACATCTACACCGGGGTGGAGGAGCTGCTCGGCGAGTTCCTCGCCGGCTTGCCGGTGGAAACGAGGGGCCGCGTGCAGGTGCACACCAAGTTCGTTCCCGACCGCGATGCCCTGGCGCGGGTCGATCGACGCTACGTCGAGACCATCATCGATCGCTCGCTGGCGCGGCTCGGCGTCGAGCGCCTCGACCTCGTGCAGTTCTCCTGGTGGGACTACGGCGTGCCCGGCTATGTCGATGTCGCCGGCTACCTCGCCGAGCTCCGGCGCGCCGGCAAGATCCGGCTTCTCGGGGCCACCAACCTCGACGTCGTCCGGCTCGCGGAGATCGTCGACGCCGGTGTGCCGATGGTCTCTAACCAGGTGCAGTATTCACTGCTCGATGCCCGGCCCGAGGAGGGAATGGTCGCCTTCTGCAAAAAGCGGGGCATGGCGCTCCTGTGCTACGGAGCGCTGGCCGGCGGCTTCTTGTCGAAGGCGTGGGTCGGTGCCGCGGGTCCGCCGGACCACCCCGCCAACCGATCGCTGATCAAGTACGGCCTGATCATCGAGGAGTTCGGTGGTTGGGCGCTGTACCAGGAGCTTCTCGAAGCGCTGTCCGGGATCGCGGACAAGCACGGCGTGTCGATCGCCACGGTGGCGCTGCGCTGGGTTGTCGACCGCCCCGCCGTCGCGGCGCCGATCGTTGGCATCAGCCGCAGCGACCGCACGGCGGACAACCTGGCTGCGTTCTCGCTCGCGCTCGACGACGATGACCGACGAGACATCGACGCCGTGTTGTCACGGCGTTCGGGCCCCCCCGGTGACGTCTTCGGCCTCGAGCGAGAACCCGGCGGGAAACACGCCGCGATCATGCGATACAACTTGAACCAGGAGGATGCTGTGGGAGGCTCTTGAGTTGTCGCGGGGATCTCCCGGGTTGCAGGAGCTGGATCCGCGACCTCGCGCATTGAGGCTCGAGGGCTCGGCCCGGGTGCTAGCCTTGCGCCGTGGATGAGCAACTGAAGTTCCTGCTGACGCTTGCCGACCGCCTCGATGAAGCCGGCATCGGGTACATGGTGACCGGCTCCGTCGCTCTCGCCGCCTATGCCACGCCTCGCATGACCCGGGACATCGACCTCGTCGTTGAGATCGATGCTGACGACGTCGCCACCATCGTGGAGATATTCGGCCGCGATTGCTTTGTAGACGCAGACTCCGTACGTCGGGCCGTGACCGCGCCGGGGATGTTCAACATCATCCACAACGAGTGGATCATCAAGGCCGACTTCGTTGTCAAGCGTCGGGAGGCCTACCGGCTGACGGAGTTCGAGCGCCGGCGAACGATTGAGATCGAAGGGCACAAGGTGGATTTCGTCGCCCCGGAGGATCTGATCCTCTCGAAACTGTATTGGGCTCGCGAGTCGGCGTCGGAGCTCCAAGAGCGAGATGTCCGCGACCTTCTCGACGCCGTTCAGGAGCTGGATCTAGACTATCTGGAGCGGTGGGCCGACGAACTGGGCGTCCGCGAGCACCTCGAAAGACTGCGTGAGTCATGACCGACACATCAGCCGAAGCGCGGGCGGAATTCCGCAAGCGGTTGCTCGCCACCGATGCAACGCGGCGGATTCAGATGGTGTCGGGAATGTTCTCTACAGCGCGGGCGCTCGCCGGCGCCGCGGCAAGTAGCTCAACGGGCAAGGTCGATCCGACGTCCGCCGCTATTTTTGAACGGATGTACCGGACCGATTTCAGTGCGCGGGAGCTAGCGGCCATCGCCGAGCATCTGGAAACAGCGCACCGGGGGGATCTGCGTCCATCGTATCCAAACACCGATCCAGGTCAGCCCGATAGAGCACGGGATTCCTAAGCACTCGCCTGCGTTTACTGCGCATCTAGCCGTATCTCGTTGTATCTACTCGACTTGCGCCTTGGGAGAAGTGCCTTCTCTTTGTATCTGGCCGGCGGTGTTTGGATCAACGGCTGCCCAACGAGCTACCGAAGTTGAAGCGTTTCTTCCAAAAGCACTACCCGTCTCAGGTTGAATACCGGACATGGGACTCGAAGTTCGACTTGCTCCTGCTACCATCCTTCTTCTCGCGGCTGCAAGTGCCTCTTCGTCGGAGCGCCCGGAGGCCTCGATCGTCTGAGAGGCTTTCGGAAAAGTCGTAGGTCAGGCGGCCGTGAACGGCGGAAACAGCCTCACTCGGACCGCAGGGCCACCATCGGATCGATGCGGGACGCGCGGCGGGCCGGGAGGTAGTTGGCGAGCAGGGCGATCAACAGCAGCAAGCCGATGGCGCCGCCGAAGGCGATCGGGTCGAGCGGGCTGATGCCGTAGAGCACGGTCGACAACAGTTGCCCCGCCGCGGCGCCGAGCACGGCGCCGATCAGAGAACCGATCAGCACGAGCAACATCCCCTGGCGCACGACCAGACGCAAGACGCGATGAGATTCGGCGCCGAGGGCGACGCGGATGCCGATCTCGCGGGTGCGCCGGCTCACCGAATAGCCGATGACGCCGTACAGGCCGACGGCCGCGAGGGCCATCGCCAGTAGGCCGAAGGTGCCGATGAACCACACCCCCATTCGAATCGGCAGCAGCCGCACGTCCATGAGATCGCGCATCGGACCGGTTTGCATGAACACGATCTCGGCGTCGAGGCCGGTGAGCACCTGCTCGAGGCGGCGCATTTGCGGGGCGATCGGGGCCTCGGTGCGAACGATGAAATTGGCGAACAGGGTGCCGGTACTCGGCATGGGAAAGTGCAAGTAGGGCGTCGGTTCCTCGCCCGGGGTGTTGACCTTGTAGTTCTCGACCACGCCGACGATCTCGTAGGCGGGTCCATCGAAGCTGCGCCGGAACTGCTTGCCCACAGCGCTCTCTCCCGGCCAGAAGCGCGCCGCCATGGCGTCGTTTACGATCACGACGCGGCGGTCTTCTCTGATATCAGCGATCTCGACGCCGCGCCCGGCAAGGATCGAAATCTCGAAGGTCTCGAAGTAGCGCTCGTCCACGTAGGTGCCGTCGACGGCATGCGGACGGTCGGTGGCCGAGGTCTGGTCGATGAACAGGCCGAAGCCGTTGTTGTTTACCGACTGCGGCACGCGTGTGGTGACGGTGACCGACTGCACGCCGGGCGTGCTTTCCAGCCGTAGCCGTGCCGTATCGACGAACGCTTTGCCCGACGCCTGGTCGTAGCCCACCATCTCGAGCGCCGTGGTCATGAAACCGACGCGGTCGACGTCGAAGCCGATATCGGTGCGCTGGGCGTTCAATAGGCTGCGCACCAGCAACGCGCCGCCGATGAGCAAGACGATGGAAACGGCGACCTGGGCCACCACCAGGGCGTCGCGCAACTCGAGACGCTTGCGCCCCGATACGGTGCCGCCGTCCGCAGCCTTGAGAGCGGGCACGAGGTCGGGGCGGGAGGCGCGCAGCGCCGGTACCAGACCGAATACCACGCCGGTGGCGGCGGAAACGGCGATGGTGAACAGCAACACCGAGCCGTCGATGGCAAAGTCCGCGGCCACGTCGATCGGGATACCGAGGTCGAGGTGTCCGAGGAAACCGGTCAGCCAGGTCGCCAGCAAGAGCCCCAACCCGCCACCCAGCAACGACAGCAGGAGGCTCTCGGTGAGAAATTGACGGATCAAGTGTCCGCGGCCGGCACCGATCGCCAGGCGGATCGCCACCTCCCGGCGCCGCGCCGAGGCTCGCGCCAGCAGCATGTTGGCGATGTTCGCGCAGGCTACAAGTAGCACCAGACCGACGACGGCGAGGATCAACGCGCCCGCCGGCGCTACCACGCCGTCGATGTCGGGGTTGAAGCGCACGCCGCTGGCAGCGACGACGTTGACGGTCTGCAGCTCGTTGCTCACCGGATGTTCCTCGGCGAGGCGGCGCATGATTCCGGTGAGCTCGGCGCGCGCCTGCTCGGTATCGACGCCCTCGTTCAGCCGGCCGCGCATCCACAGAAAGCGGCGCCCGCGCCGGTCGAGCCAGGAGCTCCCGGTGGCGGAAGGCGATGTGTTGACGTTGCCGAGCGGCTCGATCTCCTCGACCATCGCCAGCGGCAACCAGAGTTGCGCCGTGACGCCCGGAAACATGCCGCCGAACTCGGAGCCGGCGACGCCGACGATGGTGTATGAGGTCCCGTTGAGCCGCACCGGCTCGCCGAGGATCGCCCGCTCGGCGCCGAAGCGGGTGCGCCACATGTAGTCGCTGATCACCGCCACCGGGTGGGTGCCCTCAGCGGCAAACTCCTCGGCGGTGAAGCTGCGCCCGAGCGCCGGGTGCACGCCCAGCACCTCGAAGTAGTTGTCCGAGACGATCTCACCGACGACCATCTCCGAGCGCCCGTCGAGCACCAGGTTGGCGAAGAAATTGGTGTAGGCGACGAGGCCGCTGAGCGATTCGGTCTGGGCGCGCAGGTCGAGGTAGTCGAGGTACGAGCTGGAGTCGTAGCTGCCTGCGGCGTTGGTTTTGGTGCCGTACACGGCGACGATCTCGTGGGGTCGCTCGATGTCGAGAGGAGTGAGCAGGATGGTGTTGACGATCGAGAAGATCGTCGTGTTGACGCCGATGCCGAGCATCAGCGTGATCGCCGCGACGGCGGTGAATCCCGGTGCCTTACGCAACCCGCGGGCGGCGTAGCGAACGTCCTGAATCAGTGTGTCCATGAAACGAAAACCTGCATCACCGAGCAACTCCAACGTTCGGGACATGGCTCAGTTGCGGCCCCTGAATATGCTCGTCGCGGGCTGACCTGCCCGCAGACGTTCGCCGGCGAGTCGGGATAATAGGTTTTTCACAACCTATTTACGATAAGAATACGGACCCGCCAACCTATTGTTTCGCCCCGTCGTTGTGGGTCAGGTACATCGACGCAGCGAACGATGCCGGGAGGTAGTCTGCAAGAAAACGGCGCACTTCGTCGGTGTCGACCTGATCCGCAGAGAGGGTCTCGAGCTCGGTGAGCGTGCTACGGGCGAAACCTACTGGCTCCTGGTGACCCGCAGCATTGTCTGGCTATCGTGCGATTCCTCGTGCGAGACGTGGCCGAGCTTTTCGAGGGACCCCAGGACGGAAACCGAGAGGCCGTTGTCCGCGCACGCTGCGCGGTACGACTCGATGGTTCGCGAAACCACAGGGAAGCCCTGCCACTCGCCTTCTTCTTCCTCGCCGATGATCACATTGGCGTAGAAGACCCCGCCACCGCCCAGGTGTTCGCCGACGAAGCGCAGCGTGTCTATCAATACCTCGTCTTTCATGTGGAAGAGCACGGAGAAGGCCCAGGCGAAATCGAACTCCTGCTCGATGGCGAGCGCAGAGATATCGGGCGCGGCGAACAGGCTCGGGTTCTTGTATTCCAAGCCGTTTTCCCGCAGCTCCTTGCGGCCCTCGTCGAGAACTTCTGCTCTGGCCTCGATGCCGAAATAGCGACCCTCGTCGAGGTAGGCGATGAGCGGTATTCCGCCCCGCAACGTGCCGCATCCGATGTCCAAGAGGTGGTGATCCGGCTGCAGGCCCGAAATCTTCAAGAAGTCGATCTGGAAATCGCGCTTCATCTTCCACATCGAGGAGGGGCCGACCAACCCATGGCGCCTTTCCGCCTTCGATCGAACGAACGGCTTGGCGCGGCGCTTCAAAGCTCTGAGCAGCGATTTCACGTCTTCGTCCCGATCTAGCGCCAGGTAACTTCCATGGCAAAAAAATGGTCGAACACATCGCGACCGGGATGGTTGGCTTCGTTTGCTTCGGGGCTGCGGATGTAGAAGTCGAGCTGCATCGCGGCGGGGTTCACAGCGCCGGCTCCGGTGGCCGAGTTGCCGGCGCCCGTTGCCGCGACGAGCGTTTCACGATCGCGCATCCCTTGTGTCACCATGAAGTGGATCTGGTAGTCGTCGTACAGCAGCTCGTCGTTCAGCGTCGCACTACCGATCCCCCAACCGGCGACGTACAGCAGACTCTTGGGCCAGTTGGCGTCGCCGCAGCCGGCGTCGCCGTGCTCGAACAAGAACGCGGCGATGCCGCCGTCATGGCATGGCGAGAACTCGACGAAGCGATCGAGCTCGATGCGATAGCGTCCCTCGGGCAGCTCCAGGTCGGCGCGAAACGAGCCTGTGTTGTCGATTTCGTTGACGTCGAATTCGACCGCTCCGCCGACTTCCCGCAGGTTCGAGCCGTCGTCGCCCATGTGGTCCCACGGCGACTCATCGGAGAGCGTTCCGACCTGGAAGATCCGCGTGCCGCGCAGGTTGAAGCGGCCATCGTACAGATCGTGTTGCTCGGGCGTGTACAACCCCATCTCGGTCCCTGGTTGGGTTCGCGGACCCTTCTCTACCTGGTCGGGGGCCGATTGCTCCCGGGCATCGATCGCCGGGGCGTCGACCTCCGGCGGGCCACAGGCCGCGAGGGCCAGCACGGCGAGAAAGACAAGGCCCAGGCCTCTACCCCACAAGACCCATACGCGGCACCCCCGGGAGTTTTTCAGCACCCTGCTAGATCGGTTCTTCACTTGCTACCTCCTTATGGTCCACGCTGCGGCCGCGCTCGGCGGCTTCATGGCGGTCTGTCTATCGCGATCGAATCAGCCAGAGCTCCTGTTGGGGTCCGACCAGGAACCGTGCCCTACTACCGTCCGGTTCGATAACCGCATCTTCCTCGCGCGGGATGCGCACGAGCTGGTTGTCCCATTCCGGGACCTCACCCTGAACGCTGAACTCGATCGACCAGAACTCGGTGGTTCGCACTGGCTCGCGGGCGAAGTCGCCGTAGCGATCGGGCCAATCGAAGACGGTGCGGGCGCCGGCGCCGTGCACCCAGTTGCCCTGAGTGTGGCCGTACACCGACGCTTGAATGCCTTCCAGCGCGGCGCGTTCTTCGATGATCTCCTTGACCTGGGTTCCGATGGCGCCGGCCTTCAGCTCTTCGGCGTAGATGCCCCCGACGATGACCGATTGCTCGAACAGCGCCTGCAGGCCGGCGGGCGGCTCGGCCTCCTCTGGATGCAGCACGTAGGCGACGTGCTGCTGGTCGGTCACCAAGCCCATCAGCCGGACGCCGAAGTCGACGTGCAGCAGGTCGCCGGGCTCGACCACCGGGTTGTCGGTGTCGTCGATGCCGTCTTGCGTCCCCCGGCGGTAGATCGTGATCCCGGGGGCGAAGTTGAACTCCAGGTCCTGATCTTGCCACTCCTGCAGGATGAAGCCGTAGATATCCATCAGGCGGGTCTCACCGGGAGTGACCACCTCGTTGGAGAAGGCGCGGCGCAGGATTCCCCAGGTCCTCTGGCTGGCTTCGGTCTCGATCCTCAGCTCGGCGGCTGTGCGGTGGCTGATGTACTCGAAGATCAGGTCCTGTGCCGAGACCAGGCGCGACGAGTACACCGGGCCAATGGCGTCCTCGAGAAAAGCCAGCATCTCGACGGTGATGCCGTCGGCCATCGCCACGGTCCGCGAGCGATTGATGGCGATGCGCTGCGGGTCGCGCTCGGCGATGAACTGTTCCAGGTGTGGCTTCAGGCCTTCCTCGCCGTAGCCGATGATGGTCGGGAAGAACTCGCGCATACGGCCGCTCTGGTGGGTGCCGAGCAAGCTGCGTTCGAGCGCCGCACCGTCGCCGGGGTCGAAGAAGATGTAGGCGTTGCGATGCCCGTACCAGCCGGAGATCCCGTAGTCGCCGAACATCTGCAGCATCGGATCGACGTTGAACTCGCGCGACATGATGATCCACATGTCGACGCCGGCGCGGTGCATCGCCGGCTGCAGATGAACCTCCATTTTCTCGAGCTTCACCTCCCACTCGCGCATCAGTCGCTGCAGTGCGCGGGTGTTCCACTGGGGTTGCCTCGGCGGCAGCGAATTGCCGGAGTCCATGGCCGAGATGGTGGCCGCCGAAACCGACAGAGCGATCGTGACAAGGGCGAGAAGCGCCAAGGTACCGTGTCGCCTGCATTGCATCGTGTGTCTCCGTTCGTTCAGCACCCTGCTAGGTTGCGCACCCCCCGTTCGCGCCCCCAGGCCCAGATTGCTCCCGGCTACCGGTGGTTCCGCCACAGCCCGGCTACCCACTCGGTGGTCGAACGACCGGCAAGCTCGGCGCGGAAATCCAACAACTCGTCGGGTTCGACGCGGCCGGGGTAGGCGCGGCGTTCGGCATCCGTCACCTCCCACGGCGTGCCCGCCAGCCGAAGCGCCAGCCCCAGCATGCACGCTGCGGTGAGGTCGGCGGCGGTGAACGAGTCGCCGACGAGGTAGCGGCCGCCCGAATTCGCGAGCATACGCTCGATGCGCTCGAACGCCGAGTCGACTTCGCGGTGGTATCCCTTGGCGGCTTCGCGGCTGAGCTCGCGTTGCTCTCGAAACTGCTTCACGATACGCGGGAGCATCGGCCGGATGAACGCCATACCGAGCTTCTGGGTTCGCGACAGCCCCCTGGAGAAGTATGTGAAGAAGGCCTCCGGCTGCTCGGAGAGAAAGGAGTAATTCATTCGGGCGCAGGGTCGAACCACTTGTTCATCGAGCCAATCCTCGATCTCGAGGACTTGCTGCCGCTCGTCGTCGCCTTCGGGGAAGAGCGCATGGTCCGGCGCGATGCGCTCGAGGTGCTGGAGTATGTCGGTGCTGTCGGCAATCGGGGCCGGTGCATCGGTGTCGACGAGAACCGGGACGGTGCGGGTTCCGGAGATTTTTTCCACCGTGTCGGCGTGGCGCCCCGGAATCAGCAGCTCGCTCTTGTACTCGAGACCCTTGAAATCGAGCGCCCAGCGAGCCTTCTCGGCGAACGGCGAGGCGTGGATATGGTAGAGGGTAAGCCTCATCGAATTCCGATGCCCGCCTGTCCCGCGGCGGTCGCCCTCCTCATCCTGATCAGCGTGCGACTCCTTTCCTTCACGACTTGGCGTAGCGGGGCTGAAAGAGCTGTACGCGAACATCGCCCGGCATGATGAAATGGGTGACGAGCCCGAAGCCGGCGTCGATGATCTCGCCATCGAACTCGACGCCGCGATCCTTCATCTCCGCGACCGTTTCGTGGAGGTCGTCGCAGTAAAACGAAATAGCGTGGGTGCCCGACGGCTTTCCATCCTCGGCCGTCTCGGCGGCCGGGTGACAGCCCATGTCGGCTTCCGGCAGCTCGAAGATCAGCCATCCGTCCCCGACGTCAGAGTACGGAAAACCGAGCTTGTCGCGCAGGAACGCCCGTAGTGCCTCGGGCTCCGAGGAGTAGAACATCGTGTGAACGCCCTTGATCATGTCGTTACTTTGTGGCGAGGAAGATCGTGTGTCGAGGGCCTTTCCGGCGGTGCCCCCTGACAGTTTCCGTCTTCACCGAAAAGCCGTGGCGACGCAGGCGCCGGCTGAACTTCGGGTCGGGGTGCGCCGACCACACCGCCAGCACGCCGCCCGGCTCGAGAGATTGCTTGATCCGCTCGATGCCGAGATCGTCGTAGAGGGACGCGTTCGACGACAAGCACGTCGCGTCGGGTCCGTTGTCGGTGTCCAGCGCGACCGCGTGGTAACGATCGCGCCCGTCAAATCCCAGAAGATCGCTGACATCCCCATCGTGGACGCGGACCCGTTGATCGTCGAGCGGGACGCCGAGGCTCTGAAGGTGCGTTTCATGCCATGCGACGACGATCGGGAACACTTCGCCGACGACCACCTCGGCGCCATCGGGTAGCGCGTCGAGGGCGGCCCGCAACGTGAACCCCAGCCCAAGGCCGCCGATCAGCACCCGCGGTCGCTCGATGTGCCCCAGGCCGGCGCACGCCAGCTCGCCCAGGGCGGTCTCAGAATCGTGCACTCGCGTCGACATCAGCTCGTGGCCGTCGAGGTCGATGAAGTAGTCGCCGTCTCGATGATGCAGCGACAGGCGCTGGCCGTCGGGCGTGGTAAAGGTGTCGAGCGTTTCGAACGGGCGCATAGGGTGGATTCTATGTCGCGGTGTAGACTCGAAGTCAGCCGTTTCCCGGTTCAGCACTCTGTTAGCATCCTGCTTGGATGGCGACAAGAAAGGGCTGGCGCGCTTTTCGCCCTTGAAGCGTGACCAGGAGACGCCTGATGGAATCTCTCCTCCAGGACATCAAGTTCGGCGTCAAGCTGCTGCTGAAGGACAAGGGCTTCGCCGCCACCGCCATCGTCACCCTGGCGCTGTGCATCGGCGCCAACACGGCCATCTTCAGCGTCATCAACGCGGTGCTGCTGCGCTCGCTTCCGTTCGACGAAGCGGAGCGCATCGTGCTGATCTACAACAGCTACCCCGCCGCCGGGCAGCCGCGGGCCGGGGCCAGCGCCCGCGACTACTTCGATCGCCTCGAGCGCGCCGACGCCTTCGAGGAGATCGCCAACTACACCTCCACGGCACTGACCATCGGCGACCTCGCCGCTCCCGAGCAGGTCCTCGGTCTCGATGTGACGCCGTCGTTCTTCCGCTTGCTGCGGGTGGAGTCCGAGATCGGCCGGATCTTCACCGACAACGACGGGGTTGTGGGTAGCAACCAGAAGGCCATCCTCAGCCACGCTGCCTGGCTGCAGTACTTCGGCGGCGCCGATGACATCGTCGGTCGCGATATTCGCTTGAACGGTGTGCCGCACGCTATCGTCGGCGTGATGGCGGCCGACTTTTTCTTCGCCAGTCGCGAAGTGCGCATCTACCGGCCCATCGCTTTCACCGACGCACAACGCGGGGCGCGGTTCAGCAACAACTGGCAGCAGATCGGCCGCCTGCACCCTGGCGCCACGATCGAGATGGCCCAGCAGCAGATCAACGCCATCAACGGACAAAACCTCGATTTGTTTCCGGGCTTTAGGGACGCGCTGCTCAACGCCGGTTTCGTGACCCGGGTGGTGAGCTTCCAGGACGATCTGGTGCGCGATGTGCGGTCGACGCTGTACCTGCTATGGGGCGGGGTGCTGTTCGTGCTGCTGATCGGCTGCGTCAACATTGCGAATTTGGTCATGGTGCGCTCCAGCGTCCGCACGCGCGAGCTGGCGACGCGGCTCGCCTTCGGAGCCGGCTACCTGCGGGTCTCGCGGCAGCTGCTCACCGAGAGCCTCGTGCTGACGATGATCGGTGGATCGGCGGGACTTCTGATCGGCTACTGGGGAATGCAACTCCTCGAGACCCTGGGTATCGACCGGCTGCCGCGCGCCCAGGAGATCGCCATCGACGGCACGGTGATCGCGGCGACGCTCGGCCTCTCCCTCATCGTCGGTTTGCTCATCGGCGTCATCCCGGTGACCGGGGCGATCCGCACCGACCTCGGGGCCATCTTCCACGAGGACGGCATCACCGGAACCAGCTCGCGGGCGATCAGGTTCGTGCGGCGGGGATTGGTGACCGCGCAGGTGGCGATCGCCTTCGTTCTGTTGATCGGCGCCGGGCTCATGCTCGCCAGCTTTGAAGAGATCCTCGCCCTCGACCTGGGGTACGAGACCGCTAACGTGTTGACCGGGCAGGTGACGTTGCCCCAGGCTCGCTACCCCGAGGTCTCCGACCAGCGCGCCTTGACCGACGCCGTGCTGGCCGAGATTCGCACCATGCCGGGCGTCATCGCGGCCGGCGCCACCTCGAGCTTTCCGCTGAGCGGCAACTACAACGACTCCGTCATCCTGGCCGAGGGTTACGCCATGTCTCCCGGTGAGTCGCTGATCGCGCCGGCGCAGATGCGGGTCACGCCCGGGTACCTCGAGGCGATGGGAATCGAGCTGATCCAGGGAAGGTACTTCGACGATTCGGACGTCGAGGGGGCATTTCGCGTCATCCTGTTGGATGAGCAGCTCGCCGAGAAGTTCTGGCCCGACGTCCATCCACTCGGTCGGCGCCTCTACTATCCGACCGGCATGGACGACATCACCGCGATCACCGAGGACACGGTGTTTCTCCACGTCGTCGGGGTGGTCGAGAACATCGCCCTGCGCGACGTGGTTCGCGACCCGGGCGACACCGTCGGGGCCTACTATCTGCCTCTGGCGCAAACCTCCAGCCGGGTGCTGACGCTCGCTATCAAGACGGCGGCGGATCCGGCATCGGTCGCCAACCCGATCCGCAGCGTGCTGGCGCGGCTCGACCCCGAGCTGCCCTTCTTCAATGTCCGGTCCATGGAGGACCGGCTGGCCGACAGCCTCGGGCCTCGAAGAACGCCCGTGATACTGGCTCTCGGCTTCGCCGGCGTCGCCCTGTTTCTCGCGGCGATCGGCGTCTACGGTGTCCTCGCCTACCTGGTCACCACGCGGACGCGCGAGATCGGGATCCGGTTGGCGCTGGGCAGCGGCGCGCGGCAAGTGTTCCGCTTGGTGTTGCGCGAGGGGCTGGTGATCATCGCCCTCGGCGTCGGTACCGGCTTGCTCGGGGCGTACGCACTGCGCTCGACGCTGCAGAGCCAACTCTACGGCGTCGAACCTCTCGACCCGATGGTCTGGATGTCCGTCGCCGTGACGCTGTCGGTTGTCGCCCTGGCAGCCTGCCTCATCCCCGCAACCCGAGCTACCCGCGTCAACCCGGTTGTGGCGTTGAAGCACGAGTAGCTTAGCGGCCGCGTACCTCCTCGAGCTCCAGCCCGAGCACAGCTTTTTCGCCACCCGGATCATCGAACGCCTCGGCGCCGGCTCCGGCGCGCTATCTCGTCTACGGAGCGGGAGTTCGAGCGGGCGACCGAACTGCAAACGCTCACCGGAAGGATTCGCCTCCCGTTTGACTATGAGGAGGGCGAAGAAATAAACTTAGTCCTCTCGACTTAGTCTACTGAGGACGCGATGGTTACCGTCAACATCCATGAAGCTAAGACCCAGCTTTCGAAGCTGGTGGATCAGGCCGTCAAGGGCGAACCGTTCATCATCGCCAAAGCGGGCAAACCGCTAGTCAAGGTAACGGCGCTAGATACTCCTCCGGTGCCGCAGCGTCTGGGCTTCCTGGCGGGTGAAATCGTCGTGCCGGAAGATTTCGACCGCATGGGCGAGGCCGAGATCGCGCGCCTCTTCGGGAGCGGGGAGTGAAGCTCCTGCTAGACACCCAGCTCCTGCTCTGGGCGGCCGGCCAGCCCGAACGACTCTCGGCGGCGGCCCGCAAGCTCCTCGATGATCCGCACAATGAACTCCTCTTCAGCGCTGCGAGTCTGTGGGAGATCGCCCTCAAGAAAGGCTTGGGACGGGAGGACTTCCGCGTCGAGCCTCGGCTGCTGCGCCGGGGGTTGCTCGACAACGGCTACGTCGAGCTTCCCATCACCAGCCGGCACGCGGTGAGCATCGACGGCTTGCCCCCTCTGCACAAAGATCCCTTCGATCGCCTGTTGCTGGCCCAAGCCCTTAGCGAGGGCATCACCCTGGTCACCGCCGACGCCCAGTTGGCCCAGTATCCTGGTCCCGTGCGCCAGGTATAGGCTTGCCGTGGTGCATCCCAGGGACGCAGTGAATTCCATCGGCCAACCCGAACGCGCCACGCTGAACCGCGTCATCGCCCTGTTCACGAGCCCGAGAAGAACGACTTTTCCATCGCCGAGGAAGTGACGCTCAAAGGGAACCACGAGCGGCGGCCCGGTGGGCGGTACCAGACGCTGCACGTCTCACCCCTCCTCGGCCTGATTGCGCCACACGTCGCACATGACGTGCGAGAGGATGCACGCGAGACGAAGGGCGTTGAGATATGCGGGCTAGTGGCGCGCGTAGACCTCGGTGACTTGGCCGGCGGCGTTGAAGCCGAGGACGCGGAA
>JADFNY010000023.1 GCA_022563115.1 Acidobacteriota bacterium
CATCAGCAGTGAGGTGTGGGTGGTGCTAGCGTCGACCCCTGCATTTATGTTGATGAAGATGGTGCGGAAGTCCCTCTGCTCACCGTTGAAGATGCTGATTTGCGGGCGCCCGAACGTGTTGCTGAAATCGTTCAGGCTCGCAAAAACGATCTGGTTCTTTGCGTCGGTGCGAACAACATCGACGGCGATCGAGAGGTTGCTCATTAGCTCGTGCTCGACGCCTACGCTCAGCGTATCGGCATAGGACTGGTCGCGGAGGCCGATACCCGATCCCTCGACCGTCGGTCCGGTGTTGAAGCCCACATTCGCGATGTCTGCGAGCATGCTGTCACGCAGAAAGTTGCGCAGGCAGGTCAGATCCGTGCAGCCGGACAGCTGCATCTGAAGGATCATGTCCGCCTGGTCGCGGTTGCCGTCTTTCCAGTTGCGGGTGATGCCCGAGATGTCGGTGGGGCCGAAGTGAAACGGATCTTCCCATTCGCCGTGGAGGTAGCGCGAGTAAAAGCGGCCTGCGCCGGCGCGTACGGTCGTTTTGCCGTCACCGCGCGGATCCCAGGCAAAACCCAGCCGCGGGCCGATGTTGTTGTAGTCGCCCTCGGTGATGCTCTCCCAGTCCCAGCGCACACCCAAGTTCAGCGTGAGGTTGGGAATCGGCTGCCAATCGTCTTGGAAGAACAGGCCGAGGACATACGTCTGCGGAAGGTCCTGTGTGGGGCCGGCGCCTCTTGACCCACCGAGCAAGATGCTGAACCTCTCCGGGTAGGTGCTCGTGTCGTTGAAATCGAACAGAGTGTTGCCGCGGAACCGGAAACGGCCGTTGGCATTTCCTGCCGCGCTCCGGTCGACTTCCTTCATCGAGAAGTGGAAGCCCGTCCGAATGTCGTGATCACCCTTCTTGTCGGGCATGTACAAGGACAACGTGTCATCGAATTGAATCGAGTTGTTTCGTCGACGCGACTGGTTGCCCCGTTCTCCGTCTCTGATGTTTCGATAATCCAACCGCGGGGCGAATGCTGAGACGCAGTCGAACTCCGACTGCGGCGTGCTCCGATCACAAGTCTCGAACACTTTCTTCATCGCGAAGTCGAGGTCCTCACGGGTGAACGACCAGCGGAAGTTGTTGAACTTCGTGTCGCTCAACACCGAGTCCAACGAGGTGACGAACGTCCAGTCGTAGTCTTCCTCGTCCGTCAGATTCTGCTGGGTGCATCTGCCGCACGCCGCGTTCGCCTGCGGCTGGTACTCCCACAGCATGCGGGCCGCGAACTTGTTGTTGTCGCTGATTTGGTGGTCGAGCTTCAACACCCAGTTCCAGACATTGTTTTCCGAGGCGGTCGCGAAGCTCGCGTCCGCACGGCCGATGGCTGAGAAATCGTTGACCACCGGCCGGTTGGGTGCGAGGTGCTCGAAGCTGACGAAGAAGTGGGTCCTGTCCTGGATGATCGGCCCACCGACGGTGAAGCCCTCACCGTTGAACTGGACCTTGGGTTGGGAGATGTTCGCGCGCTCGGTGAAGAACGGCGTGGTGTTCCAGTCGCTCCTCTGGGCGTAGTAGAAGGCGACGCCGTGGAACTCGTTGGTGCCGCTCTTGGTGACGGCGTTGATCACGCCGCCCATCGTGCGGCCGAACTCGGCGTCGAATTGGCTCGTCAGGATCTGGAACTCCGCCATCGCCTCGAACGCGGCGCGCACCTGACCACCGGCGTTGCCGCCGTTCTGGTCGTCGTCGTTGGCCGCGCCGTCGATGTTGAACTGGTTGTTGTTGTCATCCTGTCCGTTGACGTAGATGACGTCGGCCGACAGCGTCCCGGTGCCCTGCCGGGCAACCACACCCGGGAGCAACGCCGCGAACAAGATGAAGCTGCGGTTGATCGACGGCAAGTCCTCGATCTCTCTCGCCGTCAGCGAGCCGCCGACCTCCTTCGAGGTGACCTCGATCATCGGTGTCAACGCGGTGACCGTAACGGTCTCCTCGAGAGTGCTGAGGACCATCGTGACCTTCACGCTCGGTGACTGACCGACGCGGAGCTCGAGGCCGAGTTGCTCCACGGTCTGGAAGCCCTGCAGCGCGAACGTAATCGTGTACGTGCCCGGCACGAGACCCTGAACCATGTAGCCGCCGCTGACCGAGGTCACGACCGTGCGCGTAGCGCCGGTGGCGTCGTTTCTGAGCGTCACCGCTACGCCCGGAAGGGGCAACCCGTCGGGGTCGGTCGCCTCGCCCTGAACGTTGGCGCGGGCGAACTGTGCTTCGACCGGCGTCGTAAACACTAGGGCAACGACCACTAGTACAAAGAGGGTAAAGATTCGTCTCATCGACGTTTGCCTCCACTAAGTTGGGGTTGTTGGGACCCTGACAGGTCGCCGTCGTTGGCTATCCGTCAAACTCATGTGCAAGGGACGTGCCGGGCCTCGTGATGGAGTCGAAATGAATTCAGCGCGATTTGATCTACCTCACAAAAAAGCCACGGCGCGGTCGTGTGAGAGCAAATGCGTCACTATGACGGCTTGAAGTGCGGCAACGATAGTGGGGACTTTTTGGAATATCAAGGGTTCGAGTCGAAAAAAGGGTCGATTTTCAGGATCGAAATCGGCTCCATGATCCAATTCCCCGAATTTCGATCCAGCAGATTGGATCAAATCACGATCGTGAACGGCACAGCCGGCGATTCGAAGGAGGGCGCTCCTGGGTCGTCGCATGGATCTTGTCAGGAGGCTACAATACCTGGAGCAGTTCGAGCCGACTATTCTTGGGACCGTAGTACAAGCTTGGGAGGACTCATGAACCGACCGATGGACGCGGAGAACGGTGGCCGGTCCTGCGGCAGAGACAGGGCGGCAATTGCGTTGGGGGCGATGCTCGTTCTCTTGTTCCTTGCCGTTTTTCCGGCCGATGCCGGTGCCATACAATGGAATGCGACCGTGCGGGGCAAGGTCACCGACGTGGATGGCAATCCTCTCCGCGGCGTCAAGGTGACCGTCGAGCCCCTGTTCCAGAACCGGGACAATCCCGTCGCACCCATCGTGGTCGAGACCAACGACGACGGCCAGTTCCAGGCCCGTAACGTGAGACTCGGTGACACCACGATCACCTTCGTGTTCGAGGGCTACGAGACGGTCGTGCGCCAGCGGCCGCTCCGTGCCGGACCGGTCCGCATCAACGTGACCTTGGAGGCTGTGACGGTGCCCGACGCCGTGCTGCAAGCCAATATCGCCAACGAGGCTTACCAGGCCGGCCGGGAGGCTTTCAACGCCGGCACCTACGGCGAAGTGGTCTCGCAGATGCAGGCGGCGACCGAGGCTTTGGAAGGTACGCCTGACAACGCCGAGTCGCTCGGCTATTTGTACGCGTTGATGGGGCGAGCTTACCTCGAACAGCGGATGTTCCAACAGGCAGCCGAGGCCTACCGCAAGTGGGTCGAATACCATCCCGACCAGACAGGTCCACTCATTGAGCTCGCCCAAGCGCTCAGTGAATCGGGTGACCCTGAGGGTGCGACTACCTACTTCGAGGCGGCCCTGGCACTCCAACCGGACGACGCGATGACGCGCTACAACATGGGTGTCATCATGGTCAACGTGGGCAATCTGGAGGATGGCATCCGCAAGCTTGAAGAGGCCATCGAACTGCAGCCGGAGTATCCACTGGCCTACAAGAACCTAGGCTACGCGTACGCCCGAACCGAAGACTACGCCGAGGCGATCGAAGCCTTCGACAAGTACATCGAGCAAAGCCCCGACGCCGAGGACACGGCCCAAATCCAAGATTTCATTGTGGCGCTGAAGGAGATCATCGGCTAGCAGCTAGCGCACGATCATACGGATGTAGAGCCATAGAAGCAACGTGATCACGAACGGGCTCCCGACGAGCAGAAAGATCGGGCTCACCAGGATCCCGAACAGCAACGTGATCACGCCGCCTACCAGCACCAAACCGACGGTCCACGGCGGGTGCGGGAACACGGTCGGATCAGGTCCGTCGGCGTCGCCCGGAGCCGGGCGCAGGTCGCCGTCGTCGTTGCTCGGGGCGGTCACTCGTCGGCTCGGCGCGGGGCGATCTCACCGAACTTTGCGCACAGCTCGTCGATGATGCCGCCGACGATCTCTGTTTTCGTCGGGTGGTAGTATTCGGCCATCGATCCCGCGTGGGCGGTTTCCTGGTGCTCGATCAGGTAGGCGGGCAGGTGGATGAGCTCGCCGGCGCTGTCGCACAACAGGCCGGCGCCGAGCAGCACGTGGGTATCGGCGTCGGCGACGAACGCGCCGAAGCCCATGTCGTCACCGGCGAGGTGCAGCTTGCCGACCAGATGCGATTCCCTCGAGGCGACAACGACCTTGTGTCCCGCCCGGCGCGCCTCATCGGCCGACAGGCCGGCGAAGGCGAATTCCGGGTCGGTGAACAAAACGTTGATGTTGGCGCGGCGTTCCCAGGCGAACGAGTCGTCGTTGACGGCGTTTCGGGCCGCGATTCCCGCCTCGATATGGGCCAGGTGGACCACCATGCGGTGGCCGATCACGTCGCCGGCGGCGAAAATGTGGTCCTGTCCAGCGATCCGCATGTCCTCTCCGACGTCGAGGCCTCCGTCGGCGTTGGTGTGGATGCCGGCGGCTTCGAGGTTCAGCGATCCCACCGACGGGGAACGGCCGGCGGCCAGCAGTACCCGTTCCCCGACCACCGGCACCGTGCGGCGTGGGCCGGTCGCCTGTACGACGAAGAGGCCCTCCGGGTCGCGATAGATGCGCTGCGGCGTGTGCTGCAGCAGCACGCGGATGCCCTCGCGTTCGTAGATCTTCACCAGACGCTCGCCAAACTCCGCGGCGGCGGACGATAGGAAGCGCGATCGCGCGATGACGGTAACGGCGCTGCCGAGGCGCGCGTAGCGCTGGGCGAACTCGAGCCCGATGAAGCCGGCGCCGATGACGGTGAGTGATTCGGGTAGCGTGGTGTTGGCGAGAAGCTCGCGGCTCGTCCAGATATCGTCGCGCAGGTCGTCGAGCCCTTCGATCGGCGGGTACCGGACCTTCGATCCGGTGGCGATGATGGCACCGTCGAAAGCGTGCGTCTCGCCGTCGGCTTCGATGGCGTTGGCGCTGACGAACGTCGCGTTGGACCGAACGACGAGAAAATCTTCTGCCTGCTTGCTCGTGATCGCGGCCTGGCGAAAGGCACGGAAGCGAGCGATCTCGCGGTCCTTCCAGGCGACGATCTGCGATAGGTATGCCTCGGGGCGGAGCGGCTCGACCCGCAGCCAGCCGTGGCGTTTGGCGTGGTGCATCGTGTCGATCGGCACGAACATCGCTTTCGACGGCATGCAGCCGAAATTCACACACAGCGAAGCCTCGTCGGCGTCGTCACCCATGAAGAAGAGAACCCGGGCGCCGAGCCGAGCCGCGGTGCGCGCCGCCGTGAATCCGGCGGACCCGCCCCCGATCACGGCAATCGTCTTGTTGTGGTTGCTCATGACGCGCCATTCTACCGGCGGCCTGCGGGAGGCGCGAGGCCTGCTAGGGCTTGAGGTCGGCTTGCAATGTGTGTAGTTTTCCGTCGCCCGTATGAGGGAGGGCGGCGCGCCAGCCGAGCCCATGGCCGCTCCCCGCTGTGCCGTACGCACGGGTGGCGCGCCTTGTTGACTGGGTGGCCTTCGGCCGCCATGCCACAACGTTGAGCTTCGTCATGGACGACGCGATCATCAATCTGAAGGCGCTGTGCCGGGCGCTAGCGATGATGCTGCTGGGCGGCGCAGTGGTGTTGTCTGTCGCGTCAGGAGCGGTGTCCTTGACGATGATCGGCGCCGACCTCTCGACGTTCTCGAGCGTCATTTCACATTGTTCGTGGATTCCCGAACGAGCTGCTATCCGATCGGCGGCGATGCTGGGTGATTCCGCTGTAATCCTTTCCAGCAAAGGCTCCGCCGCATTTTGCCAGGGCCATCTCGAACAGCGGTCTGGTTGATCTCCCGACCTGGCCGCCCCTTCCTGAGTAGCCTTGGTTCCACCCTCCGGAAGCTCCCTGACGTACATCTGGACGACTTTTTGTACGTCACGCCGGTCATTACGGTCCAATGTGCACATAGGAATGTGCCATCCGGTGTGTCGAAACCCCATATCCAACCTGCTCCAGAGATGCCGGCTCGGATCGAATCACGCCCGACACAGAGATTCTTCGTTGTCGGTTCAGTTTGCCGCGAGCATGTCGAGTCGGGATTCGGTCGAGGAAACGCCATCTGGGCTTGAAACAGCAAGTGTTTTCTGGGGAAAGAATGAATAATAATCGGTTCCGTACGTCGATCGAATGTCGGAGGGTGCTTTCGCCGGTGCTGACGTGCATTTACGATGTCAGTTGTACGTCAACCGAGGACTTTGCCATGCAGACCAAGTTGACGCTTCGATTGGACGATGAACTCATCGCCCGTGCCAAGCAATACGCCCTGAGCACCGGCCGCTCGGTGTCACAAATCGTGGCCGACTACTTTGCGTTGCTCGACAAGGAGTTCAGCGACGGAGATGACGCTTTGACGCCGATCGTCTCCTCGATGCGCGGTTCGCTCACCGACGTCGAAGTCGACGCGCGCAAGGTACAAAGGGAATTGCTGGAGCGACGGTCGTGAGGGTCATCTGGGACGCCGACGTCGTTTTGGACGTGCTGCTGGATCGCGGCGCCGATGCGGCGCCGGCGGCGCGTTTGATGACCCGCGTCGAACGCGGGGAGATCGTCGGCTATCTGTGCGACACGACGGTGATGGTGTTGCATGGGGTGTCGCGGCGGCTGGTGGGCGCGGAGCGCGCCGCCCGCGAGCTACGCAAGGTCTTGCTGTTGTTCGATGTCACGGCGGTCAACCGGGTGATCCTGGAATCAGCGCTCGTGCACCCGCATCTCGAGTTCGAGGACGCCATCCTCTACGGCGCCGCGAAGCACATCGGCGCCGAAGCGCTGGTGACCCGCAGCTTCCCGGCGTTCAAGGGCGCCGAGGTACCGGTGGCGACGCCTGAGAAGCTGCTCAAGATGCTCAACCGCAAGGGGCGCTCCCACGCTGAGTCGTGGACCTGAACTTCTGAACAGCTCGGCGGGCGAATCGAGGGGCATTGATGCGCTTCCGCGACGCGCTCGGATGTTGTTGCCGGCGCCGTGACTCTGCAGACATGCTTGGGGCGGGGCGCTCATAGGGGCAGCGCGGTGTTTCGGCGCGCTTTGTTGAGCGACACCAGCAGGTAGCCGCTCCACAGCAGAGCGGTGACGATCAACAGGCTCCCGAGCCCGGCGGCGAGGCCGGCGAGCGTCTGGTCGTATGGCAACCAATCGAGCCGTGTCAGCAGGTTGTTCCAGTCGTGATAGCCGGGCTGGTCCCGGCCGGTGACCCCGCCGAGGAGGATGAGCCGCTGGGCCCGCGCATCGGCGATGTAGGGGGCGAGGTCGATCAGGTTTTGTCCCGTCCACCACATCATGACGGCGGCGGCGAAGGGGTCAGGCTTCTTCAGGAAAGCCGCCAGGAACACCAGCGGCATCAGTACCTGGAAGAGCGAGCCGCCGAGGATCGACATGAACTCGCCGAGCGGTATCAGGATGATGTGCCCAGCCTCGTGGAAGACGAGATTCGCCATGCTCAGGATGTAGTCGAAGATCGAAACCCGAGTTTGCGATCGGCTGACCGTCAGGCCGATGTAGAACCAGCCGTAGTAGGCGAGCACGACCCAGAACAGCGCCTCGCCCCCAGAAATCGAAAGGGCTCTCGGAGCGCGACGGCTCGAGCGCCGCTTCACGCAGGTCGTCCCAAAAACTTGGCGGGCGCGGTTCGTCGGCGTCGCCGGTATCGCGGCGCATGTTCTGTCGCGCCCGCGGAACCGACCGTCGCCTCACACCATGTCTCTCGGCGCCGGTTGATCGTGGCCGTTGATCGTGTGCGGCGAGTAGGGTGCCTCGAGTCGCTCGATCTCTGCGACGGAGAGCTCGACGTCGAGCGCCGCGCAGGCGGCTTCGATGTGCTCGACCTTGGTTGAGCCGATGATCGGCGACACGACGCCGGGCATGGACAAGAGCCAGGCGAGCGCCAATGCCGCCGGGGTGTCGTCGCGCTCGGCGGCAAACTCGAGGAGATGGTCGACGACGACGAAGTCTTCCTCGAGGAAGTACCAATCCTGAGCGAAGGAGTCGCTGTTGGCTCGTCGCGTCGACCCCTTGTCGTCGCGCGTCCGGTTGCCGGTGAGGAAGCCGCGCGCCAGCGGACTCCACGGGATCAAACCGATGCCCTGGTCCAGGCACAACGGGATCATCTCGCGCTCTTCTTCGCGATAGACCAGGTTGTAGTGGTTTTGCATGGAGACGAAGCGATGCCAGCCGTTCTCACCGGCGCTATGGAGGGCCTTGGAGAACTGCCACGCCGCCATGCTGCTGGCTCCGAGGTAGCGCACTTTGCCGGCGCGAACCAGCGAATCGAGAGCCTCGAGTGTCTCTTCGATCGGCGTCGATGGGTCCCAGCGGTGGACCTGGTACAGATCGATATGGTCGAGACCGAGGCGGCGGAGCGAATCGTCGCAGGCGGCGAGAATGTGCTGGCGTGACAGGCCCCCGAGGTTAGGGCCTGCGGCGAGCGGAAAGAACACCTTGGTCGCCAGAACGTAATCATCTCGGGCCGCCATCTCGCGCAGCAGCTTTCCGGTGACTTCCTCGCTGACCCCGTTCGAGTACATGTCGGCGGTGTCAAAAAAATTGATCCCGACGTCGAGGGCGGCGCAGAAGTGTAGGCGCGCCTCGTCTTCGTCGAGGATCCAAGGGCGCCAATCGGGGTCGCCGTACGACATGCAGCCGAGGCAGATACGCGAGACTTCGAGGCCGGTGTTTCCGAGTTTCTTGTAGTTCATCCGTTCGGTTTCCTGGTGATGGAGTTCTTCAGCACCCTGTTTCAACTCGATTCGTAGACCACCTGCCCGCCGACGATGGTCATCAAGATCCTGCCCCGGGCGAGGCGGTCGGCGTCGGTGGAACCGACAACGAGCGGGTCGATGTTCATCACCGTCAGGTCAGCCCAGAGCCCGGTCGCCAGGTTGCCCCGAGTGTCCTCCACGAACGACGCGAACGCAGCCCAGGTCGTGTAGCCACGGACCGCCTCCTCGGGTGTCATCCGCTGCTCGGGTCGCCAGCCGCCGGGCGGCAACAGCTCCTTGTCACGGCGGGTCATGGCCGCCAGCAGGCCGTAGAAGATGTCGTGATCGGAGCCCGGCAGATCGGAGCTGAAAACCAGCGGGACGCGGATTTGCCGGAAGTTGCGCCACGCATAGGCCCCTCGGAGGCGTTGTTCGCCGATCCGGTCGGTGACCCAGGCCCGGTCCTCCATCGCGTGCGGCGGCTGCACCGAGGCGATGAGGCCGAGCGTGCGAAAGCGCCAGAAGTCGCCCTGCTGGACGAGCTGGGCGTGTTCGATTCGGTGGCGCAGTTGGCGCGCCGCCGGGTAGCGGCTCAACGTGCGATCGAAGAAGTCCAGCGTTTCGCGGTTGCCGGCGTCGCCGATCGCATGGACGTTTGCCTGGAATCCGGCCGCCATCATCTCAGCGACCAACTCCTCGTCGAAACCGTACTGGTCGCCGCTCATACCGCGATGGCCGGGCATGTCGGCGTAGTCTTGCAGCAGCCGGGCGCCGCGGGAGCCCAGGGCGCCGTCATAGAAGGCCTTGACCGAGCGCCTGATCAGGTTGTCGTTACCGTCGACGTCCGGCCCCCATTTCATCCACTGTCGCAACAGGGCGTCGTCGCGGGCCGAGAGCATCGCGTAGACACGCACCGGCAAGCGCCCCGATGCCGCCAGGTTCTCGAGCGCCTGCATCTGCCGGCTATCGAGGCCGGCCTCATGGACCATCGTGTAGCCGGATTTCGCCATCTCTTCGAGCCCCAACAGAAACCGCTGCTCGAGCTGCTCGACACCGGGTTCGGGGACGGCTTCGGTCAACAAGGCTGTCGCCCGATCGAGCAGCAGCCCGGTGGGCTCGCCGCCGGTATCGAGCGGCAAGCGGCCGCCGCCCGGAACCACGGTCTGCGACGTGATCCCTGCCGCGTCGAGAGCGGCCTGGTTCCCCCAGACCGCGAAACTGTGCAGCCCGCGCATCAGGACCGGGTGATTCGGCAGGCGCGCGGTGAGCAAGGTCTTGTCGGGGTAGTCGTCGGCCCAGGCACCGTCGTCCCAGCCGTAACCGATCAACCAGGTCCCCGGTGCGACGTCGCCGGCTCGCGCCACGATGCGGGCTACGGCATCCTCCTCGGTGGCGACGCCGACCAGGTCGATCTGCTCGAGCGTTGCTCCCAGGTTGAACACGTGGGTGTGGGCGTCGATCAGGCCGGGCAGCACGGTGGCGCCGTCGAGGTCGACGACGCGGGTGCGCTCGCCGATGAACCTTTTGATGCCGGCATCGTCGCCGAGGTAAAGAATCGTGTTGTGCTCGACCGCGATCGCGGTGGCGTCCGGATGCCAGCCGCCGGGTCCGTAGGGCGCATCTTCGGCCGCTGCCCCGTTGCGGTCGGGCTCGCCCCAGTCAAACGTGTAGATACGGCCGTTGATGAGCACCAGGTCCGCTGCGGGCGGGTCGAAGCCCGGCGCGCAGGCAGCCAGCGCGATCAGCGCGATCGCTAGCAGGCGGTGGTGAAAGTGTCGTGGGTCCGGCAGGTGGGAGCGGCCTGCTGCGGTGCGCTTCATGGCCGAACGAGCCAGCCACCGCGGCTGCGCGCGTAGGCGATCAACAGCTCGACGCTGCGGTCGTAGCTCAAGATGCCTCCCGGCACTCGATTGGTCCGCAGGTAGGCGTCGTTCATCGAGCGCGCGGCCCGGCTCGTGCGACCCTCGAACTGTTGCCAGTACTCGCTTGCGGCGCGGACGTCACGTTGCACACCGGGCAACCGCCGGCCCGCGAGCTCGCGGGCGCGGTCACGATCGTAGCGTGATAGCGCCGACAGTAGCTGGCGCTGGGCGAAGACGTATGCCGAGTAGCGAGGGTAAGGTTCGTCGGCAAGCGAGGCCGCCAGGTAGCCGGCGAAATCGGCTTCGTCCTCGGGCGCGAAACCACGTTGGTGTGACATCTCGTGCGCGATCACCTGCGGCCTGCTGACGTCGGGCGTGCCGAGGTTGTAGTTCGCCTCGCCGGTCCATGGGAAGTAGAAGCCCGAGGTTTGCCCGTAGTCGAGCATCACCGACGCCCACACCCCCTTGGGATTGCCGAACCCGAACAACGCCGACCCCGGCGCGCCGAGGACCTCATGGGCGGCCTCCCAGCCGCCCGTCAGTTGCTCGATGAGCTCGGCGCCTCGCGGGCCGACGGTAGGTCGCCCCGAATCGTCGGCGCCGGTGATGCCAGCGTACTCGAAGTTGGCCGCCTCGATCATCTCCTGCGCCAGCCGCGCCAGCTCCTCGACGTCGGCCTCAGCGCCGTTCCACTGCTGGCGGCTTTCGAGGGGAGGGCGGGCGTAGTTGAAGCCCCACACCAGGTAGAAGGTCGCGACCACGACGCCGACGTCGGCGCCGATGCGCAAGACGCCGGCCGCGACAGCGTTGGCCAGGCGGCGGTCACCGTTGCGGACCTGGTCGAGGCCCTTGGCGGCGCCCCATAGCTGGCGGCCGACGAAAACGACGATGACGATCTCGGCCAGGGAAAACGGCACGATCCCGGCGATATTCGACAGCAGCGAAGCGAACAGCGGGCCGACGCCCCTGCCGTAGATCGTCTCGGTGAGGCCGGGGGCCATCACCAGAAGCCGAAAGACGATGAATGCGGCGGCACCGACGCCAGCCAGCGCCAGCCGCGATCGCCAGTGCAGTTGGTATTCCATCGCCGTATTATGTCTACATTACGCTGCAAAGTACTTGACAGAATTGTTGCAGAGCGCCTACGCTCGAAAACCTGACAAGATGCTGAATTTTCCAGCACCCTGTTGAACCTCGAGGTCACACCGCATGGCGGTCGAGCCGTTACACGCCCACGCCGAGAGTAACCTGCGCTTCATTCGCGAGAAGATGGAGCACGCCTCGCGTTTCACCGGAGTGCCGGGGTGGGGCGGCATGCTGATGGGCGGCGTGGCGATCGTGGCGGCGATCGTCGCCTCTTCTCGGCCCGATCCGCAGAGTTGGATCGTCGTCTGGCTGGTGGCGGCGGTGGTCACCAGGTGACGATGGACGAGATCGATCTGAAGCTCGTCCCGCCCCGCAGCCTGACCGACGAGCAGCTCGAGGTGTGGAACGCCGCCTACGAGCCCAAGAACGAGGCCTTCCGCGAAGCCGCGCTCGAGGGCGACGACCTGGTGCGCTGGAAGTACCAGCGCTATCTGAAGGACTACCTGCGCGCGGTGGCCGCCGTCGACGACCAGCTCGGCCGCGTGCTCGCCTATCTCGACGACAGCGGCCTCGCCGACAACACGGTCGTCGTCTACAGCTCCGACCAGGGCTTCTTCCTCGGTGACCACGGCTGGTTCGACAAGCGGTGGATGTACGAGGAGTCCTTTCGCACGCCGCTGATCGTTCGCTGGCCCGGGGTCACCGCGGCCGCATCGGAGGACTCGCACCTGGTGCAGAACCTCGATTTCGCGCAGACGTTTCTCGACATCGCCGGCGTCCCGGGAGGGGCGGGAACTGAAGAAATGCAAGGACGGTCGCTGGTTCCGTTGCTGCGCGGCGAGGATCCGGCCGATTGGCGCACGTCGCTCTACTACCACTACTACGAATACCCGGCGGTGCACAGCGTACAACGCCACTACGGCGTACGGACGGCGCGCTACAAGTTGATCCACTACTACAACCTCGGTGAGTGGGAGCTTTTCGATCTCGAAACCGACCCCGACGAGCTCGTCAACCTCTACGACGAGCCGGCCTACGCCGAAGTGGTTGCCGACCTCGAGGCCGATCTCGCCGGCTTGCGCGAGCTGTACGCGGTTCCCGAGATCGACCCCGACACCACCGGCTCTTGACCGACAGCCGGGCGGAAGAATCCTCGACTCCGTCCCTCCACCGGGACGAGGAAGCTCCGCCAACGTCCCTTGCTCACCGGCTCGCGGTCCACGCGGCGGTGATTTGCAGCTACGTGATCATCGCCTTCATCCACCTGCGGCCGCTCGTCTTTCGATTCACCGAAACGATCCCGCGCGGCGAGCGCATGGATGCCCTGCTGCACGGGTGGATCATCAACTGGACGGCCCGCCAACTGCTGCAGGCACCCTGGGACCTGTTTCAGGCCAACATCTTCTTCCCCCATCCCGACGCGCTCGCCTTCACGGAGCACATGGTGCCGGAGGCCCTGCTGGTCGTGCCGATACGGGCGCTGACCAACGACCCGATCATCACCTACAACGTCGCCTTCATGCTCACCTTCGTTCTCGGGGGTTGGGGCACCTTCCTTCTGGTGCGACGCCTCACCGGCAACCCGTGGGCCGCCTGGGTGGCGGGCGCGTTCGCCTGCTATTTCCCCGCAAAGCGCTGGAGCCTGGCCCACGTCAATACGATTTCGGTGCACGGTGTACCGTTCGCCCTGCTGGCATTGCACCGCCTCCTCGAGCGGCCGACGCTCGCCCGCAGCCTCGCGGCCGGCGTCTTGGTGGCGCTGGCCAGCCTGGTGAGCGCCTACTACACCGTCTACCTGCCGCTGCTGCTCGCCCTCGGTGTACCGATGATCTGGTGGGCACAGCGGTACCCGTTCGACCGCCGTCGTGTTGCCTCCATGGCTGCCGCCGCCGTCACCGCGTTCGCCGTCGCCTGGCCGCTGCTGATTCCCTATCTGCAGACCTACACCGAGGGCGAGGAGCCGGCCCGTTCGTACGCCCTGCAGGTCGCGGGGGCCGCGGATGTGGCCGAGTTCTTCATCCTCGATAGCCTGTTCTGGTCACGGTTCCTGCTGCCGGATGCGCTCGATCCCTTGACGACGCCGTTCTTCCCGGGGGCGGTCGCGACCTTCTTGCTGCTGATCGCGCTGTTCGCGGGACGGGGCCGTGGTCCCGCCGCGGCGAGCAACGGTTCGCCGCCCACCGAAACCCACGGTCGTCGACTCCACGTCCGCCGGCAAGCAGGGCCGCCGCCCACGGCGTCGAGCTTGCCCTTCGTCGTCGTCCGCGTCCTCGGGTACGCCACAGCGGCGCTGTTCGCGCTGGTTCTCGGTTTCCACCTGGTCGCCTACCACCGCGCCACCGCGGCGTTTCGGGAGGGGCCGGCGGCACCGCTGCTATGGCTGGCGCTCCTCGGCGGGGTCGCTACCGCCCTCTTGATCTTCGCGGAAGGCAAGGCGTTTCCGGTCCCGGCGAGGAACCTGTACCGACGCTTCATGGCCGCGCCGCGGCTGGTGCGCGCGTACACCGCGACGACCGCGTTCGCGATCGTCATCGCCCTGGGGCCGCGACTGAAGTTCTTCGGCTACAAGGGGCCCACCCTCCCCTACCACTGGATCTACTACTGGATGCCGGGAGCCTCGGCGCTGCGGGCGCCGTACCGCGCCGCCATCCTCGGTCAGGCGTTCCTGGCCGTCATCGTCGGCTTCGGCGCCGCCTGGTTGTTGTCGCGGCGGTTCTCACGACCGTGGATCCCAGCGGCGATGGCGTGCTCCATGGTTGTGTTGATGGTCGCCGAGTCGACGGGGAATGCGCTGCCGCTGCACGATCTTCCGGACCACGGCAGCGGGGTCTACGAGTGGCTCGCCGAGCAACCGGGGGACTTCGGCATCCTCGAATGGCCGATCGCACGGCTCATGGACAACACCGCGCCCGGCCAGTGGCTATCGACGCTGCACTGGAAGCGCCGGGTGACCGGACACAACGGCCGTCTGCCCGAGGATGTTCGCGAGTTGCACGGCCTCTCGATGCAATGGCCTCCCGGTCCGCCGTTCCTCGACCAATTGCGCGACCGTTTCGCGGTTCGTTACGTGATCGTGCACCTTGACCGTTTCGAGCGCTCGACACAGCGTCAGCTCGCCTTGGAGATTCTCCCCGGAATCTCGAGCTGGTGGGAGCTCGAGCAGCGTTTCGGCAATGACCTCGTCTACCGGGTGAGAAACGGCGGCACCGGGCGCGACCTCGAGCGCCGGTTCGCCGGTTGGATGGTCCGTGGCGAGCTCGTCCTCAGGCTGGCGGAACCGGTCCCCGACGAGGCCGGCTGGCGTTTCGGCGTGGAGGTCGCCGGCGAGCGGCTGGCCCCGACCGACCTGGTGCCGGGCTCCATCGAGATCCGCATCACGCTGCCCGCGGGCCTCGATTCGGCCGCTCCCGTGTGGCTGCGGATGAGCATCGAGGGGCCCGGCGGCCGCACCCTCGAGGTCGATCGAATCACCATCGAAACCCCCGAAGGGATCATCTATCCATAGCGGTCGGGCCGTTCGAGTTCGAAGTATCGGCCGGGAACTCAATGACGGCAGGAGTTTACGGGGATTTACGGATCTGCTCCACGCGGCCAGATTGGCCCGATTGTCCCTTTTTTGTCCCTTTTTCGTCTGCCAGCTTGCCGAGCCCTGTGCGTAGGTCGGCCTCGTTGACGATGTTGTAGCGGTCGAAGATGGAGCGTGTGCGGTGGCCGGAGATTTCCATCGCCACCCCTTCCCGTACTCCTGCCCGCACCATGTTGCGGACAGCGGTGCGGCGCAGGTCGTGAAAGAGCTTTCCATTGAGTCCGGCCTTCTTGCAGGCTGAGGCCCAGGCCTGGCGGAAATCTCCCACGGGGCGCCCGTTCAGGTGAAAGACGTGACCGGTGAGCAGGATCTCACCGGTCGGCAGGGTGACCGGGCGCGCGGCCAACCGACTCTGGACGATGGTCCAGAGTTCGCCTTCGAGGGCCACAACTCGTCCCTGGCCGTTCTTTGAGGCTTCGGGCCGCAGGCGGATGACTCGCCCTTCTCGGTCTACGTCCGCCCATCCGAGCGACGCAATCTCGCCCTTGCGCCAGCCCGTCAGGTAGGCGAAGCGGGCAAAGTCTTTCAAGTAGTCGGGCAAGTGCTCTACCAGCGCATTGAAATCCCCATCCTCGAAAAACCCCTGGCGGGCATTGCCGACCTCAGCGAGCCGCCGAATCATGGTGGCGAAGCTGAGGACCTTGCGGCGCACAGCGAGGCGAAAGGCGTGGCCGAGCAGTTGCAGACGCCGGTTGACCGTGGCCGGTGCGGTGCCTTGCTCCAAGCAATTGGCGACGTAGCGGTCGATCGCCTGCTCGGTTACTTGAATGGCGCGGCTGTCGCCGAAGTCCTGGCGGATAGCCCGCAGGTGCGAGAAGACTGGCGGCGTGGCCTTGCTGCGCAGCTTGTAGTCCGCTTCCAGAGCATCGAGTAGCTGGTTGATCTTCACCCGCTCCTGTGCGGGCCCGACGAAGGGCTTGGCTCCAATCAGGTCGGCACCGACCTCTCGCAAGCGCTGAGCGAGGAGTCTCTCAGCCTGCTTCCTCTCCGTGGTGTGGGCGCTCTCGCGGTAGCGCCTGCCTCGGGCGTAGTAGTCGAGCCACCAGGAGGTACTCCTCGTGCGCTGAAAGATTCTGCCTTGGCCTTTCATGACTGACCTCCCTTTTTCCGTCGCTTCGCCCAGCGGGTCTTGGCGGCCTTGCGCGCAATCTGGCGGCGGCGTTTGGCGGAGAGCTTTCGGGCGCGAGCCCGTCCACCCAAGCGAGCAAGCAAAGCGGCGGCTTCTTTGAGTTTCATGCTTGCTGGCAAGCATAGCACGTTTGTCAAGCTCTCCCCTGCCGATTGCGGATATAGCGCTCGATCCCCTTAGAAGAAAACCGCACCCGCCGGCCCATTTGAACGCGGAAGGGCAGGCCTTTGTGGCGGTAGAGGTAGTCCGTGCTCAGGCCAAGTCTGCGGGCGGCCTTCCTTGCGTCGAGCAACTCGTCAGGGGCCTCCGGCGTCCGGCCCCGCCGCCCATTCTC
>JADFNY010000320.1 GCA_022563115.1 Acidobacteriota bacterium
TATCACCATGTCGGATTCAGCCACAGCTTGATCTTTGCCGCGGTGGTCGCGGTCGTCGTGGGCCTCGCGGCCGCGGCGGTGGACAGGAGTTGGCCCATAGGGTGCAAGCGCTTGTCGGGCGCCGCCGGTACCGCCCTGATGGTCGGCCTGCTTGTCGGCTCCCACATCTTGCTCGACACCCTCAACCGGGACCTCCGCCCGCCCGCCGGACCACCGATTTTTTGGCCGCTGTCCAACGCGGGCGTGCAGATCTACCCGTGGTTCGTCGACGTCGCCAAGCTCGGCGGTGAGGGCAGCGTGGTCGATTTTGTCGTCAGCGTGCTGACGGTGCACAATCTGTACGCGATGTTGTGGGAGTTTGCGACGCTGGCGCCCGTCGTCTGCCTCGTGGTCTGGTGGCGGTCGCGCCGTGGCAACGGTCGGCGCCAACCCGGCGGCCCCCCCGGCCGGAGAGATCTTGACGAAGCAGCCTGACAGCAAAACGACGGTTCGTATCGGCCTCGCGCAGGTTGCGGCCGCCGATGACATTGCCGCCAACGTCGACCGTGGTCTCGCGTGGGTCGACAAGGCCGCCGCCGAGGGCTGCGCCCTGTGCGTCTTTCCGGAGATGGCCTTCCATCCGTTCTTTCCGCAACATCGAGCCGAGGCGTCGTACTTCGACTGGGCGGAGCCTGTCCCGGGGCCGATCACCGAGGCCTGTCAGGCCAAGGCCCGCGAGCATGGCATCGTCGTGATTCCCAACATCTTCGAACTCGCCGGCCCCGGGCGGCACTACGACGCCTCGCCGATCATCGACGCCGGCGGCGAGCTGCTCGGGGTGGCGCGGATGATCCACATTGCCGAGGAGCCGGGCTTCAACGAGCGCTTCTACTATTGGCCCGGGGATTCGGGCTTCGAGGTGCATCGCACCGCCGCCGGCCCGATCGGCATGGCGATCTGCTACGACCGCCACTTCCCCGAGCATATGCGCGCCCTGACCATCGGCGGCGCCGAAATCATCCTCAGTCCGTTCGCCGGCACCACGAGCGATCCGGGCCGTGGCTATGAGCTCGAGATGCAGGGCTCGGCGTTCTCCAACGCGGTGTTCATCGCCTGCTGCAACCGCGTCGGCGAGGAGCCCGAGCTGACCTTCGCCGGCGGTTCCTACGTCGTCGATCCGGCCGGCGAGATCATCGCCAAGGCTGGCACCGAAGAAGAGCTCCTCGTCGTCGAAATCGACCGCACCCTGGTCGCAGAAAACCGCAACAAGCGCCCGTTCCTCCGCGACCGCCGCCCCGACCTCTACCGAGTTCTATCGGAAAAGTGATCGCGGGAGCCCCAGCACACCAGCTACTGCGTTGCGCGGCGGCTGGCGTCCTGCGTTTTCGTTTTTACCCCGCTTGGGAGCGCGATGCCAGGGTCAGAAGATTCGCGGCTTGCGGGAGGAGATCGATCGTCCCCATCACCTGATCGTCATGGCGCAGCAGGACCTCGCGGCCGGTGTCACCGCCCCAGACGGCGGCGGCAACGTCCGACTTGATGTAGATGCGGATGTACTTGCGCGCCGCATCCAGTACCTCGTCGGTGAGCGGGACGTTGTTCTCGTCGAGCGGCCCGCGGATCCCGTCGGAGCGCACGAAAGTGACGAAATCGTCGACCATTTCGTCGGTGACGACGAAGTTGTCGTTGAAATCATCGAAATCCGCCGGGATCTCGGCGGCGTGACCGGCGGCGTACCGGACTCCGTAGCGGAAGAACAGACGCAAGGGCGCGCGGTGCATGAGCCAGGCGATGCGGGAGACCCGGGTCGGCTCGATCTCGATGTCGGGGTGGATGCCGCCGCCGCCGTACACCGTGCGGCCGCCGGCGGTCGTATACACGGGGCGGTCGTTGGTCTGATCACCGGTCCACTCGGGATCGTCCTCGGAGCGCACGTCGTCGACCACCTCCGGGCCCAAGTACTCGTCGCCCATATACTCGCGCTGGATCAATCGCCCGCTCGGCGTGTAGTAACGGGCGATGGTGAGGAAAAGGGCCGAACCGTCGCGGAAGCGGAACTGGTTCTGGACGAGCGCCTTCCCAAACGTCGTCTCGCCGACGATCAACGCCCGGTCCCAATCCTGCAGCGCCCCTGAAACGATCTCCGAAGCGCTCGCCGAGCCGCCATTGACGAGCACGATCATCGGTAGCTCCGGATGGGTGTAGCGGTCGGTAGTCTGCTCGGAGGTGTTGGCCACGGCGGTACGGCCGCGGGTTTCGACGATTACCTTGCCGCCTTCGAGGAACTTGTCGGCCAGCTGCAGGGCCTGCGACATCAGGCCGCCGCCGTTGCCGCGCAGGTCGAGGACGAGCCGTTTCATCCCCCGGACCTCGAGATCCTGCAAGGCCTTTTCGACTTGATCCGCCGTCTTTTGCGAGAATGTGGCGAGGCGGATGTAGCCGACCTCGTCGTTGAGCATCGCGACGATCGAGACCGCGGGGATCTCGACGTTGCCGCGCGTGATCGTGTACTGGAGCAGCTCGTCAACGCTCGGGCGCATCACGGTGACGTTGACGAGCGTTCCGGCGGGGCCGCGCAGGCGGTCGTAGACTTCCTCAACGGTCCAACCGATGGCGCTCTGCTTCTCGACCTCGATGATCTGGTCACCCGGGCGGATGCCGAGGGCTTGCGACGGACCGCCCTCGAGAGCATTGAGCACGGTGAGAACGCCGTCGAACATCTCGAAGGACACGCCGATGCCGGCGTAGTCGCCACGGTATTGCTCCTGCAACGCGGTGTATTCGTCGGCGCTGTAGTAGCGCGAATGAGGATCGAGGTTCTCCAGCACGCCGCGCGTGGCGTTGTCGAAGAGCTCATCGACATCGACATCGTCGACGTAGTGGCGGTCGATGATCTCCATGATTTCTTCCAGAACCTGGAGGCGGGAGTACATCTGCCCGGCGGAGGTCGCCATGCCGGGGCCGTAGGCTGCGGCAGCGATCGCGAGCAGCACGAGGGCGGCAGCAATGCCGATACGTGAAAGTTTGCGCATGTCGTGTGGTTGCCTCGAGGGAGGGATTTCGAGTCAACGGCGTGGAATGCAGCTTTTGATATTAGACTACACGACGCGCTGACCGCGCGTGGAGCACGATTATCAAACAGGACTTCTTTTGAGTCACGGAGACTACGAATCGTCGACGGGCGATCAGCCGCCGTACGACGAGCCCCCCGGCTACGACACCGCGGAGCCGCCCGAGGTGCGTCGCGGCTTGCCCTGGGAGCGCCGCGACGAGCTCGGGCCGGCGCCGGCGATCATTCAGACCATCTCCCAGGTTCTTTCTTCGCCTTCCAGGGCGTTCGCAGACATGAAGGTGGACGGCGGCTGGGGGGAACCGCTCGGGTTCGCGGTCCTCGTCGGCAGCGTCAGCTCCTGGATCGGGCAGGCGTGGATCATGTTGCTCAACAGCTCGATGGCCGGTCTTGCCGGGTTTTCTGCCGAAGAGGTCGCCGCCGAGAACGCGAGGGCGATCATCAGTGCGTTCGCCACCCCGTTTCTGATCTGCATACTAACGGTGGTTCTCGCGGGTATCACGCACCTGTTGCTGATTCTGTTCGGTGGTGCGCCGCGCCCGTACGAGACGACGTTTCGGGTTTTTTGCTACACAGCCTCGGTTGGCGCGGTCAACGTCATTCCGTTCTGTGGCTTGTTCATCGGTATCGTCTGGGCGTGGGTTGTCAGGATCATCGGGCTTCGGGAGGCCCACCCGGTGCCGACCGGTCGGGCCGCGGCCGCGGTGCTCGTGCCGTTGTTGCTGTGGTGCTTTTGCATCATGGTTGCCGCGCTTCTGTTCGCCGGCGTCGCCGGCCTCGCGATGGGTAACCTCTGATGTATTCAGCGCCCAACGAACGACTTCGCGCCAGCGCCTCGGCATGGTTGCAAGACGGTTACGTGCTCGGCGTGTTGAGCGGCTTCTCGGTGCTCGTCCTCGCCTGGTCATATCCGATTTGGTCGGCGGCTGCGGACGTACCTTGCATATTCCACGAGCTCACCGGGATCCCGTGTCCAACCTGTTACGGCACCCGCGCGATGTTGGCCGCAACGAGCGGCCGATGGGTTACCGCGCTGCGTTTCAACCCGGCCGTGGGGCTCGTGGGCATCGGCCTTTTCGTCTACCTGCCGTGGGCCGCCGGCACCGTCATCGGCGGCTGGCCGCGGCCTTCGTTGCTGCCAGGCACGACGATCAAGTTGGTGCGTGTCGGCGGCGCCTTGGTGCTTCTGAACTGGGCCTATCTGATCGTTGTCCACGCCTGACGATGGTCTCTGGCTGGCGGCCGAAACCGGTGATTAATCGTCTCTAACCCGCCACGAAAGCGCGGAAATCACCGTTTGACCGACCGCTCGACCGCAGCATAGACTCGGCCGGAGGGAGAAACCGGATGACCGAACAGCACATTCAGACCGCCGGCGGCTGGCTCGACGACTTCGTAGGATACATCAAGCAGTCGATCGAAATCATTCAACTCAAGACAGACGCGATCGATCAGGCGCGCGGTGACAAAGAGGCCTTCACGATGGGGCTCGTGATCATCGCGCTGGGCGGCGTCGGCGTCGCGATTGGAACGTTCAGGCCCTTTGGGATCATCCTCTTCCCGGTCTTCTTCCTCGTCGGGGCCTTTGTCGTCGCCACGATCCTCCATCTGCTTGCCACCGTGGCCTTCGGCGGCG
>JADFNY010000321.1 GCA_022563115.1 Acidobacteriota bacterium
GTCGTGATCTTGACCTGCGACAGCGTGTCGCCATCGATGTCGCTGAAGCTGAAGTCGGTCGCCGAGAACGTGTAGGTCGTGTCCTCGTCAGTCGTGACCGTGTTACTCGATGCCGTCGGCGCGTCATTCACCGCCGTCACGTCCATCGTCATCGTGTAGGCCGACGCACTCAGTTCCGTTCCGTCGTGCACCTGGAAGCCGAAGCTGTCGTAGCCCGTGCCGTTGGCGTCGCCCACCGGCACGAACTTCAGCTTGCCGGCGTCGATGTCGCCTTCGATGCCGTGGGATTCGATCGCCTGGCACTCCCCGAGATACTCCCGCAGCGGCTCCGACCGTCGCATCCAGAACTCGTCCCAGTCGGCGTAGGCTGACTCGCGCTCGAAGCTGTCCGCGGGCAGGGAATGAGGATCCGGCGGAATGTTCCAATCTTCGGAGCGCCGAACGCGCTCGTCGTCGCCGGCCTTTTCGTAGGCTTCGCGGTCGGCATTTCGCTCGCGGCTCGCCCAGAATCGGTTCCAGCGCCGCTGCGCGTCGCGAAGCTCGAGGCTGAGGTTGTACTGCGTTGGTAGATCGCCGACACCGGTGCCGATCAGAACCTGGGCCTTGGGACCCAGATCCTTGAGCGTGTCTTCAATTCCGGGGTTTTGCTGCAGCGCCTGGATGAACGCGCCGAGCGCGTACAGCGTCGTACAGCCCATCTTCTGCTCGAGCTGAGGGAACTTGCTCGGCGGGAAGCGCTCATCGACCCAGCCGCGGTAGTCGTTGAAGTCGAATTCCGGTTCGCCGACCAGAAAGGTCGATGGGCCGAAGAGGTCGAAGGCGGTGAGACACGATTCGCCCGCCGCCAGGTTGCGGGCGAAGGCGTCGATATTGGGGCTCTTGGGGGCGACGATGCCCCACCCGAAGACGCCGAAGCGTGCCATCGATCGGCTCAGCGCCCCGACGGCACAAACGGTGCCGTCGCCGATCCGGACTCGTTCAAGACCGGGGGTTTGGGCCGCGACTCTGGGGGCAGTATGTAGAGGGTGTCTCCGGGGCGCACCATGTAAAGCTTCTCTCTCGCCAGCTGCTCGATGGCGTTGGGATCGCCCTCGCGCAACGGGCGGATCACGTTGCGCACCTCTAGATTGCTCCGTTCCTTGGCGCTGATCTCATAGCGAAGCTGGGTTGCCCGGCCGCGCATCTGCATGACCGCAACCAGGCCGCTTTCGCCGAGCAGCGCGTAGATGCTGCCGAACAGCGCGGTCAGGGCGATGATCAGCGCCATTTGCCCGGACCGCCTGCGGCTGTTGCGCGACACCAGCTTTCGCGGCCTGCGTCGTGGAATGAGAATACAAACGCGCACGTCAGTGCTCCACAGCCTGGCGAAACGTCGATGCCCCCGCAAAGGATGCCGTTTCGCCCAGCGAATCTTCGATCCAAAGCAAACGATTGTACTTAGCAACGCGCTCACCGCGCGAGGCCGAGCCGGCTTTGATTTGACCGCACCCGGATGCGACCGCGAGGTCGGAGATCGTCGTGTCGGAGGTCTCGCCGGAACGGTGCGAGATCATCGCGCCGTAGGCACGGCTGCGAGCCAGGTCGATCGCCGCCAGGGTTTCGGTGAGCGTGCCGATCTGGTTCGGCTTGATCAGAACGGCGTTGGCGATGCCCTCGCGCAGGCCGCGGTTGATGCGTTCGGTATTGGTTACGAACAGATCGTCACCGACGAGCTGCACCTTGTGGCCGAGCGCGTCGGTGAGCTTCTTCCAGCCCGCCCAGTCCTCGTCACCGAGCCCGTCCTCGATCGAGACGAGCGGATACGAAGCCGCGAGGTCGACGTACCAGTCGATGAGCTGTTCGGACGAGGCCTCTTCGAGACCTTCGCCCGGCAGGCGATACGGTGGGCCGTCCGGGCCGCCGACTTCGCCGGCGGCGACGTCGAGCGCGACGTAGACCTGATCGCCGGGCCGGAATCCCGCGACCTCGATGGCGCCCATGAGCAGATCGAGCGACTCGCGGGCGGTTGCCACCTCGGGGGCGAAGCCGCCCTCGTCGCCCACACCCGTACTCAGCCCCTTGTCCTGGAGCAATTTCTTCAGCGCATGGAAGCACTCGGTGGCAGCGCGGAGCGCTTCCCCGAACGTATCGAAGCCGGCCGGTGCGAGCATGAACTCCTGAACATCGAGGGCGTTGTCGGCGTGCGCTCCGCCGTTGATGACGTTGAGCAGCGGCACCGGAAGGATGCTGGCGTGGGCGCCGCCCAAGTAGCGGAACAGCGGCAGGCCGCTGGCCTCGGCGCCGCACTTGGCTGCCGCGAGGGAGACGCCGAGCAGGGCGTTGGCGCCGAGGCGCGACTTGTTCTCGGTGCCGTCCACTTCCAGGAGGATGCGGTCGATCAGAATCTGATCGGTGGTCTCGACGCCGGCGAGCGCCTCGTAGAGCGTGTCGTTGACGTTCTCGACCGCTTGCAACACACCCTTGCCGTTGTAGCGGCTCTCGTCGCCATCGCGCAACTCGAGGGCCTCGGCGGGGCCGGTGGAGGCGCCCGACGGAACACCGGCGCGCCCGAAGCTGCCGTCATCGGCAATCACGTCGACCTCGAGGGTCGGGTTGCCGCGCGAATCGAGAATCTCGACGGCGTGGATGTGCTCGATCAGAGGCATAGCAACACCGCGCAAAAGAGAAGGGAGAGGCGACTCCGGTGTGGCGAACTACCGGGCGTTGCAAAACACTTGAACTTTGCCGATGATGCCCGCTTGGAAGCGGTGTTCATCTCGCTCATTGATCACGCGTCGCCGCATTCGCCCCGGAGCACCGGGCGCGCCAGGCGACTCGATGCTCAGCGAGGCGGATGCTAGCAGGGAAGTCCTTTAAAGGACAAGCACTTCGGGGCAAACAGTGCCTCCTCTCAAGGGGTTGGAAAGGTCGATGTCGAAGCAAGTAATGGTGGTGCTGAGTACGGCGCCCGACGAGGTGGTCGGGTCACGGATCGCCGCGGCGCTGGTCGAAAGGAGGCTAGCGGCGTGCGTCAACATCGTCAGCGGTGTGCGCTCGCTGTACTGGTGGGAGGGCAAGGTGCGGGACGATGCAGAGGTCCTGCTGATCTGCAAGACCGACGACTCTCACCTAGGCGAGCTGACCGCCGTGCTTGAGGAGCTGCATCCCTACGATTGCCCGGAAGTCGTCGCCTTGCCCGTCACCGGCGGCTCCACAGCGTACCTGCGCTGGATCGGAGAGTCGCTCGGTTAGTAGGCCGTGGCCTCTACCCTGCTAGACCAAGCGCGCCAGCGCCTGTTCGAGGTCGGCCACCAGGTCATCGGCGTCCTCGATACCGACCGAGATACGGACCAAGCCGTCGCCGATGCCGCGCTCGCGGCGCACGTTCTCCGGGATCGAGGCGTGCGTCATCGAGGCGGGATGCGAGATCAGCGTCTCGACGCCGCCCAGGCTCTCGGCCAACACCATCACCTCGAGCGCGTCCAAAAGGATCTTCGCGGCGTCGAAGTCGGCGAGGTCGAAGCTCAGCATGGCGCCGAAGCCGCTCATCTGACGCTTCGCCAGGGCGTGGTCCGGATGGTCTTCGAGACCCGGGTAATAGACGTGTTGGACGGCCGGATGATCGCCCAGAACGGCGACCAGTCGCTTCGTGGTTTCCTGGGATCGTTCCATGCGCAGCGCCATCGTCTTGACACCGCGCTGGATGAGCCAGGCTTCGAACGGCGACAGCGTCGCGCCGGCGCTCTTGGCGATGAACTCGAGCCTGGTGGCGAGGTCCTCGCGGTTGGTGCAGACGACGCCGCCGATGCTGTCGGAGTGGCCGTTGAGGAACTTCGTCGTCGAGTGCAGCACCAGGTGAGCGCCGTAATTCAGAGGCCGCTGCAGATAGGGAGACATGAACGTGTTGTCGACCACCAGCAAGGCGCCGGTCCGCTGCGCCAGATCCGCCGCCGCGGCGATGTCGGTGAGCTGCATGAGGGGGTTGGTCGGCGTCTCGATGAACAGCATCCGGGTCTGCTCGGTCCACACCGCTTCGGTGGCGTCGAGGTCCGAGGTGTTGACGTAGGTGAAGTCGATTCCGCTGGCGCGGCGCAGGACCTGCTCGAACAAGCGGTAGGTGCCGCCGTAGACGGCCTCGGAGCACACGACGTGGTCGTCGGGGCCGAGGAAGCGCAGGCAGGCGTCGATGGCCGCTGTGCCGCTGGCGAAGGCGACGGCATGATCGGCGTTCTCGAGCGCCGCGAGGTTGGCCTCGAGGTTGCGGCGCGTCGGGTTGCCGCTACGGCTGTAGACGTACTCGCCCGGAACCCCGAGCTCTTCCTGGATGTAGGTCGAGGTGGCGTGGATCGGTGGGATGACGGCACCGGTAACGGGGTCGGGATCCTGGCCGATGTGGACCGCTTTTGTGGTGAAACCCTTGTACTTCTTGGTCGACGACACGCTGGCTCTCTTTCTCTCACGAGATGGGGAGACAAGAGCGTAGCCGCGGCATGGCGGAGCGTCAAAACACCGACTACGCGGCTGCGGCGTGCGACCTAGCAGGGTGCTGAAGAGCTTCCGGGAGCTCTTCAGCACCCTGCTAGAGCAGGAGACCTTGACGCGGGGCGGCGGCGTGGGCACCCTCGCGCCATGCGCGCCATCGATCCCTGGTTCGGTCTCGGCAACACCGCCGAGGCCGACAAGACG
>JADFNY010000322.1 GCA_022563115.1 Acidobacteriota bacterium
GAACAGCTCGGCCTCCAGGTCTACTTGACCCGTGACCAGGACATCTACAAGGAGAAGGAAGAGCGAACCTCCCTGGCCAACAACGTCAAAGCCGACGTGTTCCTTTCCATCCACGCGAACTCCTACCGCGGGAATGGTGTACGCGGCGCCGAGACCTTCTTCCTGTCCGATCGAGCCACCGACGACGATGCCCGCCGCCTCGCGGCCATCGAGAACAACGCCCTGGAACTGCAGGGCCCGGCGAGCGGCGACTCGGATCTACAGATGTTGCTCTGGGACATGGCGCAGACAAGGCACCTGCGCGAGAGCAGCGTGCTGGCCGAGATGATCCAGTCCGACTTGAATACGCTGGGAGGCACGACCGACCGCGGCATCAAACAGGCGCCGTTCGTCGTGCTGAAGGGCGCCAACATGCCCGCCGTTCTCGTCGAGGTCGGTTTTCTGTCCAATCCTGACGAAGAGCGTCAACTGGCCGACCCCGCCTACCGGCAGCGGGTCGCCGAAATGCTCTTCCAGAGCCTCAACCGATACCGGCAACGCGCCGCGTCGCTGACCGGTGGGGGCTCATCCCGCTAGCTTCGCAACAACCGTCGACTGGGAGCCGCAGCCCGCATGAGTCGCAATGACCCCGAGTTTCCGTGGCGTGTCATCGCGATCTCCGTGATGCTGTTCGGCGCTCTCGTCTTCGCCGCTTGGATGATCCTCGTGCCCGGCGGATCGGGGGATTCGGGTGTCGCTGCCGGCACCGGCGGCACCGTCGAAACGCCTCCGGTGTTGCCGACAGCCGCTGCCGCGACTGCGCCCGCGGTACGGCCCGCGGTCGTCGATCCTCAGACCCCCGAACCGGCGGCCGATACCACGGCGCTCGATTCGACCGGCCCCGAGGCCCTCGAGGCGCTCTCGATCGCGCGCGCCGAAGCGGGCACGATGGACCTTCAGCTCTTCCTGATCATCCCGGGGCTCGAACGCCTCATCCCGGTTCCGCGCACGGTGCCTGCCCCCGCGACCATCGACGCGCAGGTGCGCCGCGCCGTCGAGGAACTGATCAACTGGACGGGGACCCAAACCGTGTCCCCGGTCGCACCGGAGTCTCGTGTTCGTGAGGTCTGGGTCTCACGCGGCGGCATTGCTTATATCGACTTCGGCCGCTCCTTCTCCGATTTTTCCGGCGGCGGATCACTCGGCGAGCTGCACACCGTGTACAGCATCGTGGCGACGTTGACGGAGAGCTTCCCGGAGATCTTCGCGGTGCAGTTTCTCGTCGAAGGCGAGCAAATCGAGACGCTCGCCGGCCACGTCGACCTTTCGCGCCCGCTGCTTCCCTCCGCCGACTGGGTGCTGATCGAGCAGGGAGACGCCACCGACCGGCGATCGCAGCAATCGGGCGGCGCCAGGGAAACGGGCGACGGTGGCTGACGGGCAAAGCGCCCGTCCCCGCTTGGTGTTCGCAACCCGTAACGAGGGCAAGGTGGCCGAGCTCACCGCGATGCTCGAGGGAACGGGTTGGGCGGTCGAGCGACTGCCGCCCGAGCTCGGCGAGTACGAGGAAACCGGCGAGACCTTCGCCAACAACGCTCGCGGCAAGGCGCTCTTCGCCTCCGCGCAGCTTGGCTTCCCAGTCCTGGCGGACGATTCGGGCCTCGAGATCGACGCTCTCGGCGGCGAACCGGGAGTACGCTCGGCACGTTATATCGACGCGGCGCTCACCCAGTCGGAGCGCAACGGGGCCGTCCTCGACAAGTTGGCTGACACCCCCGCGGAGCTCCGCACCGCACGCTTTGTCTGCCACCTTGTGCTGGCGCTGGGCGACGACATCGTCCGCGAGACCACCGGGACGTGCAGCGGCTCGATCGGTTTCGCCCCCCGCGGCGAGCTGGGTTTCGGCTACGATCCTATCTTCATCGTGCCCGACCTCGGTTTGACCTTTGCCGAGATCAGCCGCGAGCAAAAGTCGGCACGCTCGCACCGCGGCGCCGCAATGCGGGCGATGGTCGAGTTTCTGCGTCGTTGGACCCCCGACTGATACCAGTTTCACGCTTCTACCAGGATGCCGAACACCTTGCAAAGCGGCGAAATAATTTGGTAACCCGGGGGCCGGATCGGTATCCTCAGGGTTCGATCGGGGTGTGGCGCAGTCCGGTAGCGCACCTGCTTTGGGAGCAGGGGGTCGGAGGTTCAAATCCTCTCACCCCGACTTGATCACCGATTCGAAGGACCGCGACAAGGGATTGCCACCGAGGTTCATCATGGATTCGGAAGCAATAGGTCTGGACGCCGCGGCCGATCGCCGCCGACGCATACCGGTAACGCTGAAGGAGCCGGCGACGCTGCGCGCCCTGATCGGCATGCTCGCCGAAGGCACCTACGTCGCCGAACCGGACGGTCGGATCATCGACGCCAACCCGGCGCTTCTCAAGATGGTCGGAGCCGAGAACGTGGATCAGCTCGGCGAACATTCCATCGACACGCTCTGGCCGGAGACGGAGCGCCGCGCCGACTTCGTCCGGCAGGTCATCGAGCGCGGCTCCGTGACCGAGTTCGAGCTCGACGTGCAACGCCTCGACGGCGGGGTCGTCACCGTCCTTGACACGTGTCAGGCGCAGAAAAAGGATGGCGAAGTCGTTGCTTTGTACGGCGTCCTCCTCGACATCACCCAGCGCAAGACGCTCGAGGCCCAGCTCGGCCAGCTCAGCGTGCGGGATCCCCTGACCGGCTGCTACAACCGCCGGTACTTGCGGGCGCAACAGCCCGTACTCGAGCGGCCGAGCTACTTCTATGGCGTACTGATGCTCGATCTCGATGACTTCAAGGCGATCAACGACACCTACGGGCACGAGGAAGGCGACCGCGTGCTGCAGCGCTTCGCCCACTTCATTATCCGCAACAAACGCGCCGACGACATCCTGGTGCGCTTGGGTGGCGACGAATTCGCCCTCTTCGTCGAGGTGGTGAGCCCCGAGAACCTCGACATCATCGCTAACCGGATGATCGAGAACGCTCCGCACCAGGCGCCGATCGCGTTCAGTATCGGACACGTCTACCGGCAGCCCGGCGAGACGCTCGAGGCCATCCTGGCGCGCGCCAACGCCGCAATGTACGCCGCCGTCAAGGGGCGGCAGACCAAAGACGACGCGCGGCGCACCGCACAGGACGACGAAGAGGAATAGGGCTAACCGGCGGCGCTCCGCGTTTCATCAGCCGAGCTACCGTTACCAGGGTGTGAGTTCGTCAGCACACTACTGGATGCCCGCAACCGCCGGATCGGCGCGAATGCTGAGCGTCGTCGTGTGGATCTCGCCGTCGACCGTCAGCCGCACCAGGTAGGTTCCCGGGGCAGCTTCCGAACCCGGGGGCCCACGGAAGCCACCGCGGCCGCCTCTTCCACCGCGAGCACCGCCTTCACCCCGGCCCCCGGCGCCACCACGACCCGCACCTGCATCGCCTCCGCCGGCCGATGAGAACCGCATCGGCCAGAAGTACCGATTGATGCCCGCAGCGGCATCGATCGTCGCCTCGAAGGTCTGCTCGCCGCTGACTTCGCTGATCGCGATGCTCACATCGCCTTCCGGCTCATCCTTCAAGTAGAAGTTGATCGCCGCGGAGTTGATCAGCTCGCTCGGCGAGTTGCCCGGCCCGCGCTGGTCGATGGTCAGCGGGTTGCGGCCCATGAACAGCTTGTGGCCGCGGGTGGCGCCACGGCTGATGCCTCGCCACTGGGTCGCCACCTTGTTGTCGAACAGGTGGGCGTCGGCCGCCAGTACCTCGGCGTTGAGCTGCTGCAACGGCGTGATGTCATCAAGGATCCAGATGCTGCGGCCGTGGGTAGCGGCGATCAAATCCCCGTCGCGGGGGTGGATGATCAAGTCGTGCACCGGCACGGTGGGCATGCCGTTCATCGTCCGGCCCCAACTCTCGCCGCCGCTGACCGTCCCGTAGACGGCGAACTCGGTGCCGACGAAGAGCAGGTCGGCGTTCTTCGGATCTTCGACGATGACGTACACCGGCTCGTCCGGCAGGTTGCCGCTGATGTCGGTCCACGTGGCGCCGTAGTCGTCGGTGCGGACGACCCACGAGCCGAAGTTGTCGGAACGATGGCCGTCGAAAGTGACGTAGGCGCGCCCCTCGGCGTAACGCGAAGCGACGACGCGGCTGACCCAGAGGCCGTCCGGCACGCCGGGGACGTTCGGGCGGACGTCGGTCCACTCGGCGCCGTCGTCACGCGTCACCTGCACGCGGCCGTCGTCGGTGCCGGCCCAGATCAGCCCCGGCTTGATCGGCGACTCGGCGATCGTGATGACGTTGGCGTGGGTCTCGGCGCCCGTGACATCGCGCGTCAATCCACCCGATTCGCGATCGGTGGCCTCCGGATCGTTGTACGACAGGTCGGGGCTGACGATCGTCCAGGTGTCGCCCCGGTTGATGCTCTTGAAGACGTGGTTGCCGCCGAAATAGATCGTCGTGCTCTGATGCGGCGACAAGATCAGCGGTGAGCTCCAGTTGAAGCGGAACTGATCCTGCGGCAATCGGTTGCCACCCCCCAAGCCTCTGCCGCCACGGCCGCCGCCCTGCCCCTGCTCCGGCTCCGGCTCATCGCTCTCGACGAGATACTCGTCGATGTTCAGCACATTCTGGCGATTCGGCGTGATGTTCTTGCCCTGCT
>JADFNY010000323.1 GCA_022563115.1 Acidobacteriota bacterium
TGGCTCGCGGATGGTCGAGTGTCCGAATGCCGGGATGTTCCGACTCGAGTCCATCGACGCTCTGCATCGCGACATGGGCTTCCCGGAGTATACGGCTGCGTTCGTGTCCGGGAAGAAGGTGATGATCGACGTTTTCGCCATCACCCTGGCCCTGATGGCGGGCACCGCCGGTCTACCCCACGTCCTGATTCGCTTCTACACCGTTCCCAGCGCTCGTGCCGCCCGCTGGAGCGCGTTTTGGGCCCTCGTTTTCATCGGCATTCTCTACACCACGGCACCGGCGGTTGCGACCTTCGCGCGGGTCAACATGATCGAAAGCTTGAACGGCGTCTCCTACACCGAGGCGCCCGAGTGGTTCACCAACTGGGAGACGACCGGTCTCATCTCGTTCGACGACAAGAACGGCGACGGCGTCATCCTCTATAGCGGCAACGCGGCGGTGAACGAGCTCGCCGTCGATCCCGACATCATGGTGCTCGCCAATCCGGAGATCGCGCGGCTCCCCGCTTGGGTCGTCGCCCTGGTCGCAGCCGGGGCGCTGGCGGCCGCGCTGTCGACCGCAGCCGGTCTCCTGCTGGTGATCGCGTCGGCCATCTCTCATGACCTCGGCAAGTCGTTCCTGCTCCCCGGCCTGACCGAGGTCCGCGAGCTCCAGTTGGCACGGATCGCGGCTGGTGGTGCGGTCGTCGTGGCCGGCTACTTCGGCATCTATCCGCCCGGTTTCGTCGCCCAGGTAGTAGCGTTCGCCTTCGGCCTTGCCGCCTCCAGCTTCTTCCCGATTCTGGTCCTCGGAGTGTTCTCGAAACGCACCACGAAGGAAGGCGCGATCACCGGCATGATCGCCGGGATTCTGTTCACCGCCAGCTACATCAGCTACTTTCGCTTCCTGCGCCCCGAGGCGGGCGCCGACGAGTGGCTCTTCGGGATCAGTCCGGAGGGTATCGGCGCGGTGGGCATGCTGCTGAACTTCGCCTTGGCCCTGATCGTCAGCCGGTTCACCGCGCCGCCGCCCGAAGAGGTACAGCGCCTGGTCGAGGAGATCCGCCTGCCCGGCGAGGCCGCTAGCTGATCGTGTAATGCCCCAGCTTATGCCCCCGCAAGGCAACCCCGAGAGCTGCGGCCCCGGTGTACATGCACATGCATGTAGTACACTTGCACTCGTAGGGCATGTTGCTTTTTGCGGGCCCGCCTGCTCGTGCGCCGGATTTTCGACCGGCATGGCCGTCGAAAAGGGATAAGGCACCCCCCGTGCGAACGACCGTGGAGATCAAAGACGAACACCGGGCCAAGTTGCTCGAGCTGGCGGCTCTGCGCGGCAAGAAGGGTTTCTCCGACCTGATCGAAGAAGCCCTCGAGCTGTACTTGGAGTCGCTGCAGGCCGGCGAGCAAGCGAAACAGAAGGCGCTGGCCGCCCGCGGTTACTTGTCGGCCGAGCAAACGGACGAGCTGCGCGAACGCGCCCGTGCGGTGCGAGAAACGTGGCGATGATCATTGCAGACACCGATGTGCTGATCGATTTCCTGGCGGGGCACGAGCCGTCGGCTTCGGCTGTCGGCCGCGAGCTCGGCCGCGGCAACCTACGCACCACCGTGATCTCCCGCTTCGAGCTGCTCGTGGGAGCGCACACGGCCCGGCAGAAAAAGGTGGTGCGGGATCTTCTGGGATCCGTGCCCGCGTTGGTTGTCGACGCCGCGTCGTCTGACAAGGCGGCGTCGGTACGCCGCGATCTGGAGAGGGCCGGACAGTCCATCGGCATGGCCGACTGTCTCATCGCGGGGGTTTCTCTGGTGGCGGGCGCTCCTCTCCTCACCCGCAACGTTGGCCATTTCGCGAGGGTTCGCGAGCTCGAGGTCATCGAACCCACATAGCGGCGCGCCTGCCGCCGAGCGGCACCTCCCGGGATGGCATTGCCAAGGGCACTGTCAAGTGACCCGAATACCGTGGTTTCCTGCCCTACGGAGCACGCGTTTCTCGCCGATTTCGAGTTAACTTGACCGTACTTACAGCGAAGTTGACTCGACAATGCCGTGCGCCTGCGGGTGGTTCCCGGAGACCAATGAAGAAGATCATCTGCGCCGGTTTGTTGCTTGCCTTCGCGGCCTGCACTTCGCCCGAACCGGAAGCCGACACCAACGGCAGCTGGGTTGGCACTATCACCACCGAGAGCAACGTCACGACGCAGTCCGACGTTACCGCAACCAGCCGGGCGGAACCCCGAGGCGCCGAGCTTCCCGCACGATTGTGTCGACCTGGGCTTGAACGCGGGCGCGCGCCGCCGCCAGGCGCCGGATCTGCGCTTCCACGTCAGCGCCATTCCGTGACCTGAGGCTTTGGAGCTCGCCATCCATGCGGGCGAGATCTTTATTCAGCGGAGCCAGGCGGTTCTGCCAGTACTCGCGGGTTTCCTCGGGTGCCGGTTCCGGGTCCTCGGGATCCGCTCCTGGGGCGGGGTCTCCTTGCCCGGCAGGGTCGCTCGGCGCATCCGGGTCTCCCTGGGCTGGCTCACCCTGACCCGGTGGATCATTCAAATCCGACGCCGGCTCCGGGACGGGGACCACACTCGGCGGTTGCTCGGCGGCATCGTCCCCTACAATGCGGTCGACGAGGGAGAGGGGGAACCGGACCTCGCCACCGAGCAAGCGCACGTATACCTGATCGCCCTCGACCCTCACGAACGAGCTGGTGATGACGCGTCCGTTCTTCATGTAGATGGTGTCGGCACCGGCCGGCGCGGCGACCAAAGACGGGAGGACCGCGAGAGCGATGGTTGTCAGAAATAGATCGATCTTCATCATCATCATCCGCCTCCTTGACTCAGGAGCATGATTCACCACAGCAAGTATACGACTAGCGAAAACCTCTCTCCGGAGCAAGGGGTGAAAGTGTAGTCACCCCAGCAAGGTGTCGCGATCGGACATGATCAAAAGGTCCAGAGTGTCAACGAGGAAACGTCCTTGACGAACAGACGATTCCCCGAGATCGCTGGCTGCGCCCAGGTCGCGCTGGTGGCCACTTCATAGCGCTCGAGCGGCTCGAACCCGGTGCGGCTGTTACGGACAATGACGAGCTCGGCATCATCCTCGAGTGAAAATATCGTGTCACCCGCACGAACGATGGCCGCATTGTCGGCCTGACGTGGGTCACTCGTCCACAGGACCTGACCGGTATCGAGGTCGAGGCCGAAGTACTGTCCCCTGTTCAAGTGCGAAAGCCCGACCAACACACCGTCGATGGCCACCCCGTTGGTCAGATGCAAGGAGACTTCATCTGTGTGCCAGACGTTTTCCGTCGTCCACTCGTCGCCCCGCCGCACCACACGAAAGGCCGTAATGCCGTTTCCGCGCCCGGCCTCGATCAGCGTGTTGCGGTAGAGAATCGGGGTTTGGGAGGTCGTCGTGGACGGCGTCGTGTACGGCCGGCGCCACAAAAGATCGCCCGTCTCCACCGAGACCCCGACGAGGTTTTTCTGCGTAAACGTCACCACCTGCCGGACTCCCTCGAGCTCGAACACAACCGGTGAACCGTACGCCGGACCGTCTCCGTCCCAACTCCATCGGACCTCACCTGTCGCCACGTCAAAGGCGGTGAGCGCCCCCTCGTCGTGCCCACCGACGTGAACGATCACGAGGGCGCCGTCGACGAGCGGAGAGGTCGCCGTATGGTAGAGCGGCTGCACCGGCGGAGCAGGTTTCTGCCACAGCTGTCTGCCCGTCTCGGCATCAAAGGCGGTGACGATGCCGCTCATTCCCATCGTGAACAAGCGGCCGTCGGCGAATGCAGGTGTGGACTTCGGCCCCGCCCCGTGGCGTGACGTAGCCGCCGGGTTCATGCGAAACGGGGCAGGATAACCGCTGCGCCAGATGATGCCCCCGGAATCGGCATCGAGCGCCAGCATGACCTCGTCGCCACCTTGCCGGGTGTACATGTAGATCCGGTCGCCGACCAGGAGCGGCGTGGCGTAGCCCAGCCCTACATCCACCTTCCATTGTTCGGTCAACTCCGACGGCCACGAGGCAGGCTCGCTGAAAGACGTCACCGCGCCATCACGGTTCGGTCCGCGCCACTGCGGCCAATCTTGACCCGCTGCGACGGGAGTTGCCGCCGTCAACCCGGCCAGAATTGCGATCCACGCCAAATTGCGATGGGTCATAGGCATCACGTCCTCGAGGGGGATAGCTCCCATCATCGTTCTGCGAGGACGACGGAACCCGCCTCCTGCGCGGAGGGCTCGGCGGTCGCCACCCCGAGCATGGAAAACGCGACGACTGTGGAAACCGCGAGGACGAGACGCTTCACGAGCATGGTCTGACTCCGGAACGCGGGTGGATTCAGCGGCGAACGCCCGGAATCTATACGCTGGGCCGGCACGAAGGCAACGGGAGCCTCGCCAGGGCGCTTGCGGAAAGCGGCGGGAAACGATTTGCTACACCCTCCGGAGGTTCCGCCACGAGGCGTTCCGGTGCGCCTCACTTCACTCGATCTTGGGGGATGCCCATGATGCGACACACCATCACCACCCTTGCCATGATCCTGGCCCTGGCCGGCCCAACCACGGCCGCGGCCCAGATGGGGCCGAACATCGAGAGCGCCGAGCCGTTCAAGCTCGGCACCTTCGAGAACGAGGGCCGCGTCTTCGTCGGCATCGT
>JADFNY010000024.1 GCA_022563115.1 Acidobacteriota bacterium
ATCGGCAAGATCGACGACGTGCCCACACCGGTGGGCTTCGTGATCACGCCGGTCGTCGGTTGGCTCCGAAATCCCGCCGAGTTCACCGTCGAGGAGGGCGAAGTCGCCGAGTACTTCGAGGTCGACCTCGAGGAGCTCACCGATCCCGGCAACTTCAAGCACCGCGGCGAGCGCGAAATCGAAGGGGTCAGCTACCCGGTGCCCGAGTTCCACGTCGCCGGCAAGCTGATCTGGGGGGCGACGGCGCGCATTACGCAGCGCCTGTTACAGATTGCGGAGTTGGTGTAACGAGACCAGCTCCCGCCGACAGGGCCGCAACGGGCGCCGATCGGCACCCCGTCGAGAAATGCCGGCTAGGCTACGGGTCGCGCTTCGCCAGCCCATTCCGAAGCGCCCCCGGCGTGACCCCGGCTTTGCGGGCGCCGTGGACGAGCTGCCTGCGGCGCAGCTGCATGCCGCCCATCAACACCTCCCACTTTTCACGTTCGGCGATGAAATATCTGATCTGGCCGCTGAACCCGAACAAGCGCTGATCGGTTTCGCTGTACGCGGGCAGCCGGTCGAGCTCGGTCTGAACCCGCTCGATGCGGGCGTCGACCTCTTTGATGCGTTCGATCCAATACTCCGGCGTGTGCCAGGGCTCGGCCGCCCCGCTGCTCGAAGAAGAGGCGGCACCGGCGTCGGGTGCCGTGCTCCGGCGCTCGATTCTCGGCGCCACCGGCGTCGTGGCATCTCTCGGGGCCGACCGGATGATCCGCTCTTCGGTCTCGTTGTCGTCGACGATGCGCACCACCTGCTCGAGCGGTATCGAAACGGTGCCGCCGAATTGTGTGAACACGACCCGATCGTCCCGGATGTGAGCTGACTCGGTGTAGATCTTGCGACCGTTGACCAGATAGATGGTGTCGGCGTCGGCGCTTCCGGGTGGGATCAGCAACGTCGCAACGACCAGCGCCAAGGACGGACCGATTGCGGCGCGCCGCATCACGTCGCCCTCCGGTCGTAGACGATGAACGTGCTCGGATAATCGTTGTGGTCGTCGGCGACAATCTCCTGGCGCGAGACCTCGTTCCAGGCCGCCCAATCGACCTTCGAAAACAGCACGTCGCCGTCGATGTCTCCGTGCACCCGGGTCAGGTAGATGCGGTCACAATGCGTCAGCGTCACCGCGTAGATGGACGCCCCGCCGGCGACGAAGAGCTCCTCCTCACCGTACGATCGTGCCCACTCGATGCCGTCGACGACCGAAGACGCCAAGTGCACTCCGTCCGGCAGGTCGGGTGTGCCCCGCGACACCACGATCATCTTGCGGCCGGGCAGCGGGCGTCCGATCGACTCGAACGTCTTGCGTCCCAGCAGCAGGTGATGCCCCATCGTCAGCGTCTTGAAGCGCTGCAAGTCGGCCGACAAGCGCCAGGGCAGCTCGTTGTCGCGTCCGATCGCGCCGTTGTCGGCGATCGCCACGATGATCGAGATCTTCATTTCGGCAGAATCCGTCCTCTCACCACTTTGGGTGAGATCCCTTTACCCGTAAGGGTTTGGGCGCAGCGCCTACTCTCTATTCCACCGTAACCGAAGTGGGTAGTTTTGGGCAGGTTTTGGCATCAGTTTGGCATTCCGGTGGCATCCTGGGGCGCCATCAGTTGAGCCCGTCGACCACCAGGGCCGGGGAAAGGTTGGACGTGGACTTCGCTCCACCCCGATTCGGTCGATCCGCTTCCCCCTTGAATTAATCCAGGATAAAATGGGCCTTCCTCGGTTGCGCCGCCATCGAGGAGGTGGGCGCTAGTCGGGTGCTCGATGCCGGCGAGAATCGGCCCCTCGTTGCGAAAGCGCCGCACGATGAAGTTTTCTGAAATCACCGTCGATTTGTCCGGAAGCGCCGACCCGGCTCGACCGCTAGTGACACCGTGAGACTGAAGAGACGGGCCGTCACCCTCCTGCTGGTCCTGTCGAGCTTGTTGGTCACATCGTTGGCGGCGGAGGCAGTTCTGCGGTTTGTCCTGTCGCGCAGCTTCAATCCCTTCCAGCCGGACGGCGAGCTTGGCTTCCGTCTGAAGCCCGATTTCGACGGCTTCTATCCCTGGGTCAGGGTCAGGACCGATGAAGCCGGCCACCGTGTTCCCCGCGAGACCCGCGTGCCCTCGACCGGCAGGATCCTCTTCGTTGGCGACTCGGTAACCTTCGGCTTCGGGGTGCGGTCGGAAGAGAGCTTCCCCTTTCGGTTCGGCGAGCACATCGGCCGTCCCCAAGACGTCGTCAACGCTGCGGTGCCTGGTTACAACCTGGAGCAGGTATTGGGAATCCTCCGGGAGGAACTCCGCCGGTCGAGCCCCGAGGCGGTTTTCTATGGCCTCTGCCTGAACGACATCGGTAGCGCCACCCGGCGGGTCGAGTATGAGGACATCGATCCGCACCGCAAACGTATGAGGGAGGGAGCGTTCCTGTCCTCCTCCATGCTGGTCGCATTCCTGCAGCGCCGCTTGCAGCGTCTCGGAGCCCGATTCGATGGCTCTCAGGGCGGTCCCGTCAGCCAAGTGAGCTTTCTTCGTGACCTTGACGGACCGGAGATGGCCCAGTCGCTGGCGACCTTCGACCTTCAGTGGGCTGAGCTGGAGCAGATCCACCGCCAGACAGGAATCCCTGTGACGGTGCTGGTCCTGCCTTTTCGCGAACAGGTCGAAGGGCACCCCGAGTGGCGAGCGCCCCAAGAGTTCCTCGCGGACAAATGCGCCTCCAGCCCCATCGTGTGCCTCGACCCGTCGAGCATGCTGTTGGAGCACCGCCAGCAAACCCTTTACAACGGCGTTAGCAGCCTCCACTTCAACCCCCTGGGACACCGCCTGCTGGCGGAATGGCTTGCCGACCTTGCCCACACGCACACACGTGGCGCTCTCAGACCGCGATCGGCGCCTTGATGTGGGGGTGTGGGTCGTAGGCTTCGAGGGTGAAGTCTTCGTATTCGAAGTCGAAGATCGACTTCACCTCCGGGTTGAGCCGCATGTGCGGCAGCGGCCGCGGCTCGCGGGCGAGTTGCTCGCGTGCCTGCTCGACGTGGTTCGAGTACAGGTGGACGTCGCCGAACGTGTGGATGAACTCGTCGGCCTGCAGGCCGCAGACCTGCGCCACCATCATCGTGAGCAGCGCATAGGACGCGATATTGAACGGCACGCCGAGGAAAACATCGGCGCTGCGCTGGTAGAGCTGGCAGGAGAGCTTGCCGTCGACGACGTAGAATTGGAACAGCGTGTGGCACGGCGGCAGCGACATTTGGTCGACGTCGGCGGCGTTCCAGGCGCTGACGATGTGGCGACGCGAGTCGGGGTTGGACTTGATCTGCTCGATCAAGTTGGCGATCTGATCGACCTCCGTGCCGGCCGGCGTCTTCCAGTGGCGCCACTGGTAGCCGTAGACCGGCCCGAGGTTTCCCTCCTCGTCGGCCCACTTGTCCCAGATCGTCACACCATTGTCGTTGAGGTACCTGATACTGCTGTCGCCGCGCAGAAACCAAAGTAGCTCGTAAATGATCGAGCGCAGGTGGAGCTTCTTGGTGGTCAGGGCGGGGAATCCCTCCTGCAGGTCGAAGCGCATCTGATAGCCGAAGCAGGCGCGCGTGCCGGTGCCGGTGCGGTCTCCCTTGTCGACGCCGTGATCGAAGATGTGCTGCAGGAGGTCAAGGTATTGCTTCATGGACAGGAACCTACCACCGGGCCAGGCTTGTTGCAGCGCTCGTCGTCACCCGTCCCTGATCAGTGAAATGCTGTCGCATTGGATGGCGAGTTCACGGGCGTCATTGGATTCCCCTACCGACCGGGGCGAGGCTGTCCAGGCGTACTGCAGCCGGATCTCGTTGAACCCGGGTCGCAGCATCGCGGCCGCCACCGCGACCCGATACGTCCGCATTCCCGGCGTGATCGCTACCCGCTCGGCGGGCTCGTCGTTGATCCACACGGCCACGAACTGGCGCTCCGACCCGGCTGGCAGAAACGGGGCGCAGCGCAGCTCGAGCCGGTAATCGGCGGCCTCCTTGAGAGGAACGACGAGCGTGGACTCCGGCCCGTCGCTCCATCGGAAGGTGAAATCGGCTGCCGCCTCGGGGAGCGACCACCCGTGCAGCAGAAAGCGGGCGTCGTTGTCGCCGCCGACGTCGATGAGCAGGTTGTTGAACGTCTGGGTGCCGATGCGCTCGTAGAAGCCCAGGTCGGTGCCGAAGCGCAACGCGGTCAAAGCGCTCATCGGCAGCGAGAACGGGTTGCCGACGCGCGCAGTGGTGGCGCCGACCATGTCCTCGAACCGCACCGTTCCGGTCGGCGGAATGTCGCCGGCGCGCATGCCGGCCATGAAGAAGATGTTGGTGACCACGAGGATGCCGACCAGTAGGGCTGGGGCGAGGGTGGGGCGTTCCCGTATCCAGCTCAGCAGCGCCGCGAGGCCGATAGCGAAGATCAAGGCGCAGTTCGCGAAGCGACGGGCGCCGAAGCCATGGCCGCTCCATTCGACGGTGGCGTTGATGTACACCTGCAGCGCCAGCGCCGCGATCAACAGGCCGCCGAACCGTCGATGCCGCCGCGTGAACGGGATCAAGCCGAGGACGGCGACGAGCAGCAGCGGCGTCCAGGAAAACAGCCCGCGGTCGGCAGAGAAGAGGACGTCGCCGATCGCCGGGGCCGCCAACTCGGCTCCGTGCGCGCCCGTGGGCGGGGAGAACCAGCTACCGCGCACCGCTTTCCAAAAGGCGAATTGGGGTGAAAAAACAACCAGGAAAGCCGCCGCGAAGGCCGCGTATCGTGCCCCGGCATGAGCCCACGAGCCGGCGTCCGGGGTGGCGGGAGCATCGAGCGCCTCGGACTCGACAGGTTGGCCGTCGGGAGCGGCTCCTCGAACACGAGCGACCACGTTGCCGAGCTCCTCCACGGCCGGGAAGACGACGAACAGCAGGTTCTGCCAGCGCACCATCGACATCAGCCCGGCCGCCGCGCCGAGCAGCGCCCAACGCTTCAGGGAGCCGTCGCCGCGCGTCTGGTGCCACATGTAAATGAACAAAGTGACGGCGAACATCGAAGTGCCGTGTGACATGGAGTTGTCGGCGACCAGGTACCAGACGATGAACGATCCGCAGGTGATCGCGATCGTCGAGGCCGCCGACAGTCGCCGCGAGAAGTATTGGCTCAGCAGCCGGTAGATCATTACCAGGGCGGCGAACCCGTACACCAGGCTCGCCAGCCCGACGGCGCGCTGGTACGGGTTGAAGAAGCCGTTGCGCGGATACTCTCCGCCGAGGAGGTTCAACAGCCCCAGCCACAGGTGGGTGAGGACGAAGAACGGTGCCCACAAGAGCGGCGCCCCGAAGGCGAAGTTGCCGGCGGTGCCGCGCACGCCAAAGACGTCGTTCTCGTTCGATAGGTCGAGATCCCAGTCGATGACCAGCGACCGGACCTGCACGAAGTACTCGCGCCCGTCCGAGGCAGCGCGCGCGAACCCCCAGTGGAAAAGGAACAGCAAGACGAACAGCAGGGCAACCAGCGAAAGCTCAGGGCCCTCGATGGCGGCGTATCCGCGCTGCAGCCGAGAGCGCTGTGGCTCGGGCGTCAAGCGGGCGATCCGGCGAGCCGCCCCCAACAACACGAACCCGCTGACCAGCCAGGCGGCAACCACGACAGGCTGGTCGAGGTGTTCCTTGAGCAGCAGTAGGTTCCACACCCGCAGCACGACGATTGCCAGCGCCGCGTGAACTGCTATCCAAGAGGCTTGCATGGTCGCCACCGTAGCCGAGTTTTGCGCCCCCTGCTAGCGGCCCGTGATCAGACCCACCAGAGTTTCGCCACCGGCTGCTAACAGCCCGTGGTGAACCTGCTACGCTCGTCGGCGCCATGCCCGAGAGCGTTTCCTTCGTCGTTCCTTGCCTGAACGAAGCCGAGAGCCTGGCGGCCGTTCTCGACACCATCGCGGGGCTTCGCGACGGCGTGTTCGCCGATCGCGAGGTCGAGGTCGTCGTCGTCGACAACGGCTCCGACGATGGCTCCCAGCAGATCGCGGAGGCGCACGGTGCGCGCCTCGAACCGTGCCCGGTGAAGGGCTACGGGGCGGTGCTGCAGCACGGCTTCGAGCGCGCCGCCAACGAAATCATCGTGTTCGCCGACGCCGACGGCACCTACGACTTCGCCGAGGCGCCGGAGCTTGTCGCCAAGCTCGGGGAGGGCAACGACCTGGTGCTCGGCTCGCGCATGCGCGGGGACATCCGGCCGGGCGCCATGCCGTTGATGCACCGCTGGGTGGGCACGCCGATGCTGACCTTCGTTCTCAACCTACTGCACGCTGGTCGCGGGCAGCAGGTTTCCGACTGCAACTCGGGGTTCCGGTGCTTTCGTCGCCGAGCGTTTCCCGCCTGGGGAGCACGCGCCACCGGCATGGAGTTCGCCTCCGAGATGCTGGTGCGGGCGATGAAGTCGGGCGCCCGGATCGCCGAAGTTCCGATCACCCTGCGGCCCGATACCCGCCACCGCAGCCCCCACTTGAAGCGCTGGCGCGACGGCATGCGCCACCTGCTGCAAATCCTCTCGGGGAGCCCGACCTTCTTCTTCAGGCTCGGGTTGGCGACCGTCGTACTCAACTGGATCGTTCTCTTGGTGGGCCTCGGGTGGGGTCCGATTGCGCTGCCCTACGTCAACGCCTTCGGCCTCCACACGATGATGTTCGCGCTTCTCGGCACCTGCCTGGGCTTCAACGTCTTCGGCATCGGCCTGTTGCTGGCGGCACGCTCCGTCGACGAGGCCGGACCCTACGCCCCGCTTCTGAACGTCGACGAGGGCCGCCTGTTGTGGGGCGGCATCGGTTTCCTGGCGTTGAGCGCTCTCGTCAGCCTGGTGCCGATCCTGCTGCGCTGGTCCGGCGAGGGGTTTCGCTTTCTGGCGCTGGAGAAGCAGACCCTGGTTCTGGTGGCGTTCTCCGCCAACGGTGTGTTCTTCCTCTTCAACGTGATCGCGGCGCACCTGCTGAAGGATCGTTGAGCCGGCAGGCGCGGCGCTGCTGCTGAAGGATCGCTGAGGCGGCAGGCGCGGCGCACCTTCTGAAGGATCGTCGAGCCGGCGAGCTCGGCCGGCGCCGGGGCTGGCTTTTTCGACCGCTTCTTCGTACGCTGCTGCCGGGCTTGGGGCGATCAAACGTTCGCTCCACGGGCAGGGCTTCACCGAGAACGCTCCCGCCCGTAATCGCAGATTCCAGGAGTGCCATCCATGATCTCTTTTCGTCGCCATCTCACCTCACGCTTCGCCGCCACGTTCGCGACGGCGCTGCTCGCCGCGTCTGTGATTGCGTGCGCCGGCGGCGAGCCGGCCGATGACGCGGCGGTCGAAGCTCCCGCATCCGAACAGCCCGCCGCCGCTGAGTCGATCAGCTACGACCCGGCGATTCTCGAGGTCGCCGGCCGATCCGAAGACGACCACTACCGCGACGGTGGCATGAAGCCGCTCGAGGTCTACGCTTTTTTCGGCGTCGAGCCCGGCATGACGATTGGCGACCTGTCCACCTCCGGGATGTACAACGCCCACATTCTGTCGCAGATCGCCGGCCCCGAGGGCACGGTCTACGCCATCGTCGCGTTGGGCGACACCCTGCGGGAGGGCTCGCTGGAACGGGTTCAAGAAACGCTCGACGGTCGCAACGTCGACGGCGTGCTGGCGAACGTCGAGGTGATCAGTACCCTCGAAGATCTGCCGGAAAACAGCATCGACGTGCTGATCACGGTGCGGAACTATCACGACTTCGGCGAGCGCGCCGAGCGCGTCGCCAACGTGCCGCGCATGCTGCGCGTCCTGAAGCCCGGAGGTATCCTCGGTGCGATCGACGCCTACAGCGACAAGACCGACGAGCGCGACGAGAGCTTCCATCGTCTCAACGAGGCGCTGGCGCGCGAGGAGATCGTCGAGGGCGGTTTCGAGTTCGTCGAAGCGTCCGAGCTCCTGTACAACTCCGAGGACACGTTCGATTTCGACGGCCGCCGCGCGGACGATCCGATCCACCGCTACTACATCCAGCGCTGGACCTTGAAGTTCCGCAAGCCGATGAATTGAGCGGTGCCGATGTGAAACGGGGCCCCGGGTTGTCCGGGGCCCTTTTTCGGGGACGCGCCGCCGGCGTGGTCGCTGACATCCGCGCATGAACGTTCTGATCGAGCCCAGCCCCAAGGCGGGAAGCGACCTTGCCGCCGAGGTCGTCGCCGCGACGGTGCGCGCCGAGCCGGCCAGCGTTCTCGGACTGGCGACCGGCAGCACGCCTCAGCGGCTGTACCAGCGCCTCATCGAGATGCACCGGCTGGAAGGTCTGGACTTCAGCCAGGTAAGGACGTTCAACCCCGACGAGTTCGTCGGTATGGCGCCCGACCACCCGGCCTCGTGGCGTGCCTACATGGATCGCGAGCTGTTCGCGAGCGTCAATCTGACGCCGAGTCGCTGCCACGTTCCGGACGGCGGCGCGGCCGATCTCGGCGCCATGATCGCGGGCTACACCCGTGCTATCGAGCTCGCGGGCGGCATCGACCTGCAGATCATCGGTATCGGCGGCGACGGGCACATCGCCGCCAACGATCCCGGCTCGTCGCTGGCTTCGCCCATGCGAAAGGTGCCGATCACGCTCAACAAACGCGGCTACCTGGCCGACGTGTTCGGCGGCGCCGACAAGGTTCCGCTGTACTCCGTGACGCTCGGCTTGGCCGATTTTCTCGCCACCAAGCGGGCGATCGTTCTTGCCTTCGGCGCTTCGAAGGCGAAGGTCGTCGCCCAGATGGTCGAGGGGCCGGTCACGGCGCTGGTGCCGGCGTCGGTGCTTCAGATGCACCCGCATGTTGATGTCATTATCGACGAGGCGGCGGCCGCCGACCTCCAGAACGCGGATCACTATCGCGAAGCGAGGCGCCGCGGACAGGGTTGACGGCGGGACCCTGCCCGCCCCGCGCGCCTTGTCCCCCCTACCGCCTCGCACTCGCTCGCTACGCCGCCCGCTGAGAGGTCCGGGCTAGCCGATGACCTCGATGCCTTCCCACATCCGCACGAAGTTGCATGGAATCTGCCGAAACAGCAGAATGCCGGCCATGAACAACAAACTCGAGTTGCACGTCATCGCCGGCCTATCGGTTGGCTTCCCGCCGGCCGGACCCCGTGGCCCAGTCAGCCCATCGCGATCAAAGACGAAACTCGAACGCGGCGGATCAGCCGGGAGGAGCAACGTATGAAGCGCACGTCCTTTCTCATCGCCGTGTTGGCGCTGCTTCTCGCTGGCCGGGTTTCGGCGAGCCCATCGCAGGACATCGCTGATCAATACCGCGGCGTCGCCAACCGGCTGATCGACGCGGCGATGAACGACCACTTCGCCTTCGAGCGCCTCACCGAGCTGGTCGACACGTTCGGTTCTCGCTTTAGCGGCTCGCAGAACTTGGAGGACGCGCTCGACTGGATCCTCGAGCAGATGCAGGCGGACGGTCTCGACAACGTTCACGCCGAGCCGGTGATGGTGCCGCGCTGGGTGCGCGGCAAGGAATCGGCCGAGTTGCTCGAGCCGCGGGGGCGCGACCTGCCGATGTTGGGCCTCGGCGGCAGCATCGGCACGCCGGCCGAAGGCATCACCGCGGAGGTGCTGGTCGTGCGCAGCTTCGACGAGCTCGAAGAGCGGCAGGGGGAGGCGGCGGGGAAGATCGTTCTGTTCAATGTCGCGTTCACCAGCTACGGGGAGACGGTTGCCTACCGGCGCGAAGGGGCGATTGCGGCGTCGCGTGCCGGCGCCGTCGCCAGCCTGATTCGCTCGGTCGGTCCCTACTCGCAGCAAACTCCGCACACCGGTGCGATGGCCTACGAGGACGGTGTGGCGGCAATTCCCCACGCCGCGATAACGGTCGAGGACGCGCAGATGTTGCAGCGCTTCCAGGACCGCGGCGAGCCCATCGTCGTGCGCCTGAAGATGGAGGCCGAGATGCTGCCGGACTCTCCATCGCGCAACGTCATGGCCGAGATTCGCGGCTCCGAGTTCCCCGACCAGGTCATCGTCCTGGGCGGGCACATCGACTCGTGGGACGTCGGCCAGGGAGCGATGGACGACGGCGGCGGATGCGTCGCGGCATGGGAGGCGGTTCGCCTCATGAAGGTTCTCGGGTTGCGGCCCAAGCGTACGATCCGCGTCGTGCTGTGGACGAACGAGGAGAACGGCCTACGCGGCGGCAACGGCTACCACGACGCCCATCTGAACGAGCTCGACGATCACATTCTGGCAATGGAGTCGGACGGCGGCGTCTTCAAGCCGTCGGGATTCGGCTTCACCGGCTCCGACGAAGCCTACGAGATCATCTCCGAGATCGCGACGTTGCTGGATCGCATCGAAGCCGGCACGATCAACCGCGGCGGCGGTGGTGCCGACATCCGCCCGATCATGAACGAAGGCGTTCCGGGTATGGGGCTGCAGGTCGATGGAACGCGGTACTTCTGGTACCACCACACCGACTCCGACACCATCGACAAGCTCGACGCCGACGAGATGGCGCGTTGCGTCGCCGCGATGGCGGTGATCGCCTACGTGGTCGCCGACATGCCGCAGCGCCTGCCGAGGGCGACGTCGTGATCGGCTTCCGGGATGGAGTTTGCCGGGCGCGCCGACACGGCAAGAGCATGGGCGCACTTCTGATCGTCGTGTCGACACTCGGGGGTCCGTCGGCGAGCGCCCAGGAAACACTCGCCGCGCTGCAGTACAACGGCATCATCATCGAGAACGTCACACTGATCGACGGCACCGGCCGGCCGCCGGTTGCCGGCGTTAGCGTCCTGGTTCGCGGCGACCGCATCGTCGCCATCGGCCCCGGCCCGTTGGCGATGACCATGGAGTACCCGGGCCCGCGCACGATCGACGGCACCGGCAAGTACTTGATGCCCGGCCTGTGGGACGTTCACGTCCACCTGAGCGGCGGCCGTGGCCGCCGCGGCCCTGATTTCGAGGCCGGCATCCGGGCGTTGCACGGCTTCATCTACAGCGGCATCACCGCGATCTTCGACGCCGGCAACAGAGCCGACTTCATCTTCGGCTTGCGGGCGCGCGAGCGCGAGGGCGAGATCGTCAGCCCGCGCATCTTCGCCACCGGTCCGGTGGTCACCGCGCCGGGCGGGCACGGCGGCGGCCGTGGCGCCACCCTGATCGATAGCTGGCCGGAGGCCATCGAAGCGCTCGATGCCCACATCGAGCTGCAGCCCGACATGGTCAAGTTCACCTTCGACGAGCACGGCTGGGGGACTCGACCCCTGATCCCGTTGCTCGACGTCGACCTGATGGCGCGCGCCGGGCGCTATTTCAACGAGCACGGCATCCGCACGACGGTGCACATCTCACACGAATATCGCGCCATTCAGGCGATCGAGGCCGGCATCGACACGCTGGCGCACCCGATCATCCAGGGGCCGGTGAGCGATGAATTTGTCGCCCTGATGGCTTCCAAGAAGGTGCCGATGGTCTCCACGTTGACCATCGGCGAGGGTTACAGCCGCCTCGTCGAGCACCCCGAGTTTCTTGATCGACCGCTCTACCAGGCGGTCTACGAGCCGGAGACCATCGAGCGCCTGAGAACGGCGATGCGCGACCAGTACGCCGCCCGCGCCTGGACGACGTGGATGAAGGTCATGACTCCGGTCGCCCAGGAAAACCTGCGCAAGATCAGCGCCGCCGGCGGCGTGATCGTACTGGGGTCGGATCAATCGGCCGGCCCGCAATCCCATCGCGAGCTCGAGCTCATGGTCGAAGGCGGCATTCCGGCGCTCGAGGCGATCCGCATCGGAACGCTGAACGCGGCGATCTTCATGGATAAGGAGCGCGACCTGGGCTCGATCGAGGTCGGCAAGCTCGCCGACATGGTGTTGTTGAGCGCCGATCCGCTCGCCGACATCAGCAACGCGCAGCAGATCGACACGGTCATCAAGGGCGGTCGCATCATCGACCGCGCAGCGCTCGACCTGCCGGTCAACCGGCGACGCTAGCCCGCCCGATCCCCGAACTCGGCAGACCTTCCCGTGCATTTGGTGGGAAGGAGGGGGGATTACGCCTGAGACGCCTGGACTCCGGGGCCGCGAGGTTAGCCTTGTCCGCTACAATCCAACCGTTGTTAGGCTGCTTGCCGCACCGCGAACCGGAGATGCAACCGTGGACTTCGCTGTCACGGTGCGGCGGTATTTTGCGCGCAACGACATGCTCGACGCATGGGAGGAGATCCGTGAAGGCCTCTGATCTGACCACGCTCGAAGCCGACCTCCCGACCACGCCGTCGGATGTCGAAGCGCTGCGACGCGCGCGCAACGCTTCCCGGATGAGCCGGTCAGAAATCGTTGCGACCCTCGAGCAGCTCGGCACCCTGGCGCCCAGCGAGCTGCGATCCCGCCCGGGACCACGCGGCGAACCGTTTCTGCTTCCGCCCGAGTGAACCGACTACCACATGTTGCGCAACCGGGCGGCGACATCGACCCGAACACCGCTGCTGCCGTCGGCATCGTCGAGCTCGGCGCCGCGCCCGTGGGTGACGATCTCGAAGCGATCGGCGATCGATCCGGGGAGGAAGCGTGACAGCGGCGCGTACACGTGGCGGTCGCCGGCGCGGTGCTGGCGGTGGGTGTAGAAGCGCAACGGGTGGATCAAGTGGAGCTCGTCCTTGGCCCGCGTCATCGCTACGTACAGCAGTCGGCGCTCCTCTTCGATCTCGTCCGCCGATCCGGTGGCCATGTCGGAGGGGATGCAGCCGTCGACCAGGTTGAGGACGTAGACGTTGTCGAACTCCTGACCCTTGGCCGAGTGGATGGTCGAGAGGATCAGGAAGTCTTCGTCGAGGTGGGGGACGCCGGCGAGATCGCCGCTCGCCGACGGCGGATCGATCGTCACCTCTGAGAGGAACCGCCCGCGGCTCGGGTACTGGGAGGCGATCAGCTCGATCTGTTCGAGGTCCCTCACCCGCACCATCGGCGCGTCGTACAAGCGCTCGAGGTGGGGCTCGTACCAGCGCCTCGCCTCGCCGACCTGCCCCGGCCAGTCGCAGTCCTCGTCGAGCAGGCTGCGCATCAGCTCGACGAACGCCGGCCAGTCGTGGCGCGCCGCCGCTGGGGGCTCGATGCCCTGGAGTGAGAAGCGCCCGCCTGCCGCGCCGTCGGTGGCGTCGTCGAGAATCCGCTGCGCCGCCGCCGGTCCGATCCCGGGGAACAACTGCAGGGTGCGAAACGCGGCCACCCCGTCGCGCGGATTCTCGGCCCATCGCAGCACGCACATCAGGTCCTTGACGTGCGCCGCCTCGAGAAAACGCAACCCGCCGTACATGACGAATGGGATGTTGTGGCGCGACAGCTCGATTTGCAGCAGGTCGCTGTGGTGCGTGGTCCGGAACAGCACCGCTTGATCCTGAAGCGCCAGGCCGGCCTCCCTCGCCGCCAACACCTGCTCGACGACGTATTCGGCCTGGTCACTTTCATCTTCTACGGCCACCACTCTCGGTTTCTGTCGCGACGCCCGTTTGGAAAAGAGGTCCTTGGAGAACCGTTCGGCCGCGAAACCGATCACCGCGTTGGCGGCGTCCAGAATCGGCTGCGTCGACCGGTAGTTCTGCTCGAGGGTGATCACCGCGGCGGCGGGCTCGAAGTGCTCGGGGAAATCCAGGATGTTGCGCACCGTCGCGGCGCGGAAGGCGTAGATCGCCTGCGCATCGTCGCCGACGATGGTGAGCCCTTTGCCGTCGGGGCAGAGCGCCAGCAGGATCGAAGCCTGCAGCGCGTTGGTGTCCTGATACTCGTCGACCAGCACGTTGTCGAAGCGCTCCGCCACCTTGCAGGCCAGCGCCGGTTCCTGCATCAGGTGGAACCAGTACAGCAGCAGGTCGTCGTAATCGAGCACCGAGCGGGTTTGCTTGGCTTCGACGTAGCCGCGGAACAGCTCGCGCAGCTCCTCCTCCCACTCGCCGCACCATGGGAAGGCGTCGTCGAGGCATTTCTTCAGGGGGTCGGAGGAGTTGACGCAGCGGGAGTAGATCGCCAGGCACGTTCCCTTGCGCGGAAAGCGCTTCTTCCGCCGCGACAAACCTGCCTGGTGCCGGACGACATCGAGCAGGTCTTCGGCGTCGGAGCGATCGAGCACGGTGAACGACGGGTCGAGGCCCAAAGCCGGGGCGTACAGGCGCAGCAGGCGGTTGGCGACGGCGTGAAACGTCCCCGCCCAACGCAGCGAGCCGCTGCCGATCCGTCCGCGGCCCGGCGCCGAGCGGGCGGCAAGCGCCACGATGCGCTCGGCCCGGCGCGTCATCTCTCGCGCCGCGCGCCGCGTGAAGGTGAGCAACAGAATACGGCCCGGGTCGTAGCCCCGCAGGACGCACTCGGCGACGCGGTGCGCCAGCGTCATCGTCTTGCCGGTCCCGGCACCGGCGATGATCAGCAGCGGCGGCGAGGCACACGGCTCGCCGGCGGCGTTGCGGCGCCCGCCGGCGCGCTCCGGGAGGCCGTACAGCACCGCGCGTCGCTGCGCCCGGTTGAGCTTCTCGAGGTGTGGTGAATCGCCGCTGAGCGCGGTGGCAGAGGGAGCGATGGAAATCGTCCGTGGGCGGGCGGCGCCCGCGCCTGCGTTGCCGCGCGGCGTGGGGGTGGGCTGCGTGCTCATCGGGTCGCGGATCCAGGTTCTCCCTGAACGGCCCGGCTGCGCTCGCCCCCACGAGAGGGTCGCATCTTACTATGGCGAAGCAGGGATCGGGCAGTCTCCAGTGATTGCGGGAAAGCACCGCGGAAGCACAAGGGAAGCACGACCGAGGGCGAGCACGCGGCGTCAGGTCGCCAGCGCCGCCTCGAAGTCCTTGACCAACAGCTTGGCGAGCCGCTGATCACCGAGCTGCGCCGCCAGGGTGTGCTCCTTGCCGGCGCGGGTCTTCAGGATGATCTGGTAGTAGAGCCGGTTGCCCGCCTGCATGCCGCCCTTGGTCTTGATGCTGACGACGTCGACGGCGCGGAAGGTCACTGTCTTGCCCGAGGGGACCATGCGTTTGGTGAACGTCAGGTTGCCGCCGCTTATCTCGACGCGCGTTTCCTTGAGCCACAGGACGAAGATGAAGAAGACGAACGGCAGGGCGACCAAACCGAACATGCTCGGAAAGAAGATCGGCGCGCCGAAGTCGATCATCCCCCAGATGATCGCGAACCAGATGATCATGAAGAGCGTCAGCCCGATGGCGACGCCCTTGGCACGCGCCCGGGTGAACACGTAGACGACGCCGCCGCTCGGCGTCGGCCGGCGGACGATCCCGGCATCGCGCAGCCGTTCGACCGGGTCGCGGCGCGACCCCGCGGCGGCCTCGTGGATCTCGGCCTCGAGATCCGGATCGCTTTCGGGCGTCCGGAACACGGGAACGGTGAAATGGGTCGAGTAGTCGACCCCCGGCAGTTCGGCCGCGACCTCGAGACGCCACTCGACCGGGTCGTCGGCCTCGGTGTCGGTGGCCGGTCCGGCGTCGTAGGGAATCACGAAGCGCACCGGGACGCTGGCGCCGTGCGGGCCGGTCAGCAGCGTGTTTGCCGGGATGTCGAAGGAGTCCTGCCACAGCACCTTTTCGCTGGTGCTGCGGCTGTCTCCGGAGCCGGTGGTTACTTTGCGGATGCAGCTGAGCGTCAGGGCGAAGCCGTCGTCCGGTCGGTGCCGGATGTTGGTGTGGATACGCCCCTCCAGGCAGCCGCCGAGAACCCCCGGGTTCGAGAAGATTTCGAATTCCGAGTTGCCGAACTTGCGCCACTGCAGCACGGTGTACACGGCCCACCCGGCGAGCCCCATGCCGATGACCGGAAACAACAAGGCGATGAACGCCAGTTTGTTACCGCCGGCGACCTCGTCGGGGACGAAGAACAGCGCCGGCGCGGAGATCAGGTTCCACAGCGTGGCGAAGACCAGCGCCCCGATCATCTTGCCCTTCGAGCCCGCCCGGATGTGGCCGTCGACCCAGTCCTTCTCCCACAACCACGGATGCTCGGGCCGCGCCGCCTTGAGCTCCTCGGCTTCCTTCACCAGGCGGCCGCCGTACACCGCCGCGAACATCAACCCGTAGCCGACCCCGCCGAAGACCAGCGCGAAGATGATCTCGAAGGCGAATATGCCCCAGCGCATCTCGCGGTAGAGCATCGCCTCGGAAGGATCGGCGGGGTTCACGAAGCACCGGAAGCGCTCCCCGGCGTCGAGGTAGCGGCGCAGCTCGGCGTACTTGTCCTGGTGGAACGATCCGATGTTGTCGGCGCCGAAGCTCGAGCTGACGGTGTCGGAGGTGTAGGTCCGGCCCAGATAGTTGTACTCGTAGAGCGCCTCGACACGGTACGTCGTGCTGTCGCCGCCGGTGTTGACATCCAGGTTGACGCTCAACAGGGTCGCCGGCACCTGGTCCCACGATTGCGCCCGCACCCAGGTGGTCAGCGTCGATCCGGCCAGGTAGCCGGCAAACGTTCCGACGCCCGCGAAGGGCAGGGCGAAGACGATCAAAAAGATGATCGCCGCGCGGCCCGTCTTCTTTGCCTTCATGGAAGCAGCCACGCTGCGAGCCTCCCTGACAGCCGGCGCCTACCTGTCCAGAGATGCCCGGCGGTTCGTTGATTCGTTTGTTACTTTCATTGTGCCGATACCGACC
>JADFNY010000324.1 GCA_022563115.1 Acidobacteriota bacterium
AGCAGCGGGATACTCACCACCTCGTCGAACATCGAACTGCCGTGCTCCCAGCGCCCGTGCTCGAAAAAGGCCTCGCCGTGGTCGGAGGTCAGCACGATGAGGGCATCGTCCCAGAGGCCGCGCTCCTGCAGGCCCGCGAACAGGCGCCCCACCTCAGCGTCGACGTGGGCGATCTCCTCGTCGTAGGCGGCTGTGTAGAAGCCGCGTGCGATGGCGTCACCGCGGGCGATCCGATTCCTCACCAGGCGCAGCGGTTCAAATTGGCGCTGAGGACTTCCGGATAGCCGGCCGTGAATCGCCCGGGGACAGAGCCGTGCGGTCTGTACGGCATGTGGACGTCCATGAAGTGAACGAACAGAAACAGAGGACGTTGCTCGGTCTCGTCGAGCCGGGCGAAGGCGGTCTCGACGACGCGCTCGGCGCTCCGGTTCGGACGTGCGCGGTCGTAGTCGTAGACTTCAAAGCCGCGCGAAAGACCGAACTCGGGGTCGAGGAAGGCGTTGTTGACCACTCCGATGGTCGCGTAACCGCTCAGCCCCAGGGTCGTGGCGAGGGTGGGCAGTTTTTGGTCGAGCCTGCTGAAATGCTGTTCGGCATGTTCCACCAGGTCCGAGCTTCCCGCGTCCAGGAGGTCCTCCCCTCGGATCACCACGCCCGCCCCGTGCCGGGACGGAAGCTCCCCGGTGAACATCGAGCCGAACGAAGGGAGAGTCCACGTCGAAGTGGAATAAGCGCGCTCGAAGACCGCTGCCTCGGCGGCGAACGCGTCGATGTTGGGCGATGTCGGTCATCCGTAGCCGTAGACGCCGAGATGGTCGGGACGCAATGCGTCAACTACGATCAGCACCACCGTTTGTGGCGCCGGCGTGGGAAATACGCAAGCAGGGGTCGCCAGGGCGAGGCCGACAATCAGCAGGTTACGCGCACCATTCACGGCAACCCCCGGGGGGGGGGTGGAGTGGGACACAGGGGGCGAGATAACGGCGCTCCGAACGGTGGCTGACAGAAGGACGACCGACGGTGGCCATTATAACCGTGGTTGCGACGCTACCGCCCGGGCCGCCCCGCCGGTGAGCGCGCCAGTGATTCGACCCTTACGGCGTCGATGGCCCACCCGTTGGACTGCTGACGGCGCCGGCTACTTCACGATCGTTCCCAAGCCCCGCCAGCGAACGACCCCGTTCGTGTTACCGAAGACCCGGACGCGGACGACGACTTCTTGGCCTGCCCAGCCGGCGAGTTCGGCGCGAACCGACGCCGACGGGGCGCCCGGCCGCAGCTCGGATTCCCACACCCGCAGCGGCCCGGAAGCGTCGATGACCTCCACAACCGCTCGAATCGATGCCGCTCCCTCCGGTCCCTCCGAGGTCAGGAAATCCGCCTCGGCGGCGCCGACCAGCTCTTCGCGCCGCCGCGGAGTGATGCGCGCTTCAAAGAAGCTGTCGGTCGGCATCTCGATGACAGCTTCGTCGGCGTCGAACCGCGGAGCGGGCCGCTTCGGCCATTCCGGACGCCCGGCGCCGTTGCGTATTTCGAGTCGCCGGAAGAGCGCGGCGAGGGTGCGACGATCGTCGCTCTCGGGGTCGAAGTCGGCGGGGCGCAACGATTGAGCGAAGCGCAGCTCGATCACGTTCCATCCCGGGTGAACGACGGCGGCGGGAAGGTCGATCTCGTAGGTGGTCCACTGCGGTCGCATGTCGACTGTGTCGATCTCGACGTCGTTCAACACAACGGTCAAACGTTGCTGCGGGGCGTCGGGATGGGCGAACGGGCGTGCTTCGACGACGAACGTCGGGGGCCTGTCGGCGACTTGGAAGAAGCCGACCTGCGCCCACTTTCTGTGGACCCACATCGAGTCGCCCTCGAGCGTTTGCTGCGGCGGCCAGCCTTCCATCAGAAACCGTGACGCCCCTTGCTCGCGAGGGAAGATGACGCCGGTGCCGAGCTCGATGGGTGCTGACGGCATCAGCAGCTCGGAAAGTATCTCCGATGCGGGATCCGCGTCGCACGCGACGACCACGAGGACGGCCATCGAGAGCGCCGCGGAGGCCGGGAATCGCGTTCCTCCCGGGTTGCGGGAGCGCTGTGCCGGGGTCATGAGTGGCATGATACACAACCAGTTCGATTCCACTTCCCGACCCACCGCGTTCCCGTGGCCGACGACATCGAAGTCAGCGTGGTCCTGCCGACGTTCAACGAGGCGGGCAACATTGCGTCGCTGATCGAGCGGGTCGGGGCGGCGCTTGCCGACGTCGCCCACGAGATCCTGGTCATGGACGACCGGTCTCCAGACGGGACGGCGGCGTTGGCGCGGGAGGCGGGCGCCGGGCACCCCCGGGTGCGGGTTGTCGAGCGTCAGCCGCCGGCAGGTCTGACGCTGTCGATTTTCGACGGTGTCCAGCGCGCCCGCGGTACCTTCGTCGCCTGGATGGACTGCGATTTCTCGCACCCGCCGGAGTTGCTGCCCGAGCTACTCGCGCCCCTGCGCCGCGCTGACGCCGATGTGGCGTGCGCCTCGCGCTACGTGCATGGCGGGGCCGATAACCGCAGCGAGGCGCCGGCGGTCTTCGCCAGCCTGGCGATCACCAAGTTGGCTCGCTGGTTCATCGATCGCCGGGTGCTCGACTACACGACCGGCTACGTGATGGCGCCCCGGGCCTTGTTGCTGGAGCTCGGTCTGCACGGCGACTACGGCGAGTACTGCATCGAGTTGCTGGGGACCGCCGCGTTGCGCGGCTATCGCGTCCTCGAGGTTCCTTACGTCAGCATTTCGCGGGTCGAAGGCGAGTCGAAGACCGCTACGAACGTTGTCGGGTTCGTTCGCCGCGGTTGGCGCTACCTGGTGACGATCGGACGGTTGTGGTTGTCGCGCCGGCAAGTAGCGGCGCGCGGTGTTTCCCCGGGCACCACCACCCGTGACCTGGGGGAACAGTCGGCCGTGTTCCCGGACCCGTCGTCCGGTCGATCCGAAGAACGAGCCAAGACCTGAGATGCAGGCCGCCGAGTACGTTCAGATGGCCGAGGTTCAGGACCGCCACTGGTGGTTCGAGGCCAAGCGCCGCACCGTCGATGCGCTGTTGAGGCGGCACCGGGTGGGCAACGGGGTGTCTTCGTCCGCCGGCCGCGTCCTCGAGGTCGGTAGCGGCACCGGGGCGATGGTCGAAGTCATGACGCGTCGCGGGCGCATGTTTGCCGCCGACGCCTACCTTCCGGCGCTACGGCTCCTGCGAGAGCATCGTCCCACCGCGGCGGATGTCGTTCCGGTCGCTGCTAACCTGCTGAGCTTGCCGTTTGCCGAGGCGTCGTTCTCGCTCGTCGGTTGTTTCGACGTTCTCTACCACCAACGGGTCGGCGACGTCGGCGAGGCGCTGGCGGAGCTGCACCGGGTGTGCGAGCCGGGCGGCTACCTGGCGATCACAGACTCGGCGTTTCCGTTTCTGCGAAGCTCCCACGACGTCGCCACCCACGCGGCGCGGCGCTTCCGGTTGCCCGACCTGACCGCGCCGCTCGAGTCGTCCGGCTTCACCATCGAACATGCCTCGTATTTCCACACCCTCCTGTTCCCGGCGGCGGCAACGGTTCGTCTGACCAAACGCGTCCTGCAAGGATCCCCGGCGCTGGGCGGCGTGGGCGAGGCGGGGGACGTGAACGGTGGCGCCGCCGGCGGCGACGATGTTCCGGCGCATTCCGACCTGGCCCCCGTCGCCCCATGGTTGAACGCGGTGTTGCTGAGCATCTACCGGCTCGAGACGCCGCTCACCGTGCGCTTTCGGATGCCGTTCGGTGTCAGCCTGCTGATCCTCGCCCGCCGTCCTTCGGCATGACGGGGCGCGGACGCGGCTTGCGAACCGGAGTAGGTGCGCTCGTGTACCGACGGGGTGCGGTGATAGGATTTTCGCCATCCAGGAGGTTCTGATGTCCGGTCATTCCAAGTGGAGCAAGATCAAGCGAAAGAAGGGCGCTGCCGACGCCGCCCGCGGGAAAATCTTCTCCCGTCTGGTGAAGGAGATCACCGTCGCCGCCAAGCAGGGGGGCGGGGACATCGAATCGAATCCCCGGTTGCGCACCGCGGTCGCCACCGCCAAGATGGAGAACATGCCGGCCGACAACATCAAGCGCGCCATCCAGCGGGGGACGGGCGAGCTTCCAGGGGTCATCTACGAAGAGGTCAATTACGAGGGCTATGGCCCTGGCGGCATTGCGGTCCTCGCCCAGGCGGCTACCGACAACCGTAACCGAACCGTGGCGGAGATCCGCAAGATCTTCGAGCGCGCCGGCGGCCATCTCGCCGATCCCAACTCGGTCGCCTGGATGTTCAACCAGGTCGGCTTTTTCCTGATCGACGCCCGCACCATCGACGAGGAAGATTTGTTGCTCGTCGCACTCGATGCTGGCGCCGACGACGTCGGCATCGACGACGGCATGTATGAGGTGACCACGGCGCCGACCGAGTTCGCCGGCGTGCGCGAGGCATTCGACAATCACGGCATCAAGTGCGAAAACGCCGAGCTCGCCATGTTGCCGAGCTCGTACATCAAACTCGAGGGCAGCGACGCCAAACGGTGCCTGACGCTGTTGGAGAAACTCGAGGATCACGACGACATCCAGGGCGTC
>JADFNY010000025.1 GCA_022563115.1 Acidobacteriota bacterium
CCGGGCCGACAGGTACACCGAACCAAAGCGTGAGGCCATCGGAAGCAATGCCGGCGCGCGGGCAAGTCGCGTCGAAGCCGAGCCGGGATAGTATGCTGGCCGGCCTGGGTCCGAGCACCGACTGCCTGGTTCGGCTTGGGGTTGGACCTGGCCCGCGCTATCCAACCGGCCAGACGCGCGGGTGAAGGCGTCGCCGAATAAGCGGTCGAAGCGAAATTGCAGGACGCGCATGTCACGAAACGGATCGAATCGTACGAGGTTCATCGGAGTTCCTCCATTTTTTCGGGCCGGCGGGGCTGGCCCGGGTTTCAAGATGGCGCCCCGATCGCGCACGAGACGGGGCTCTCTACGTTCATCAACATGTTGAGAGCATATTACATGCTTTCAATAATATCAATAGATATGAGTTAAAAGCACTAAGATACTACGGAGGGAGCAACGCCGGAATTCCCTATGCTGCGATGCCTTTCGCGCCGCTATACTTAGCCGCATACATATCCGCATTCATAGGAGGTTCTTCGATGGGTTTCATGGTCATACGTGTGCTCTTCGTGCTGACCTGCGCAGGGATGGGGTATTTCCTGCACCCCTGGGGCCTCGGCCGGCCCGAGGGCCTGGTGCTCGGCCTGGCGTTTTCCGCCGGAATGATCGCCACCGAGGTGAAGATGCGCCGCCTCGATACCAAGGTCCTGCTCGGTGGCGTCGCCGGAGTCGGCATCGGCTTGTCGCTGGCGCTCGGGTTCGGCGCCATCACCCGAACGATGGTGATCAACGCCGACACCTCGACGTTTCTGCAGGCGTTATACGTCGTCGTCCTCGGCTACCTCGGGCTCGTGGTCGGCGCCAAGCAGGGCGAGTGGGCCGTCAGCGGCGCCGTCAAGGCGTTCTTTCGCGACACTCCTTCCGTACCGCACCACAAGATTCTCGACACGTCAGCGATCATCGACGGCCGCATCTTCGACATCACCGACTCCGGATTCGTCGACGGCACCCTGATCGTGCCGCAGTTCGTGCTCAACGAACTCCAACAGATCGCCGACTCGGACGACCCGCTGCGCAGCAACCGCGGCCGCCGCGGGCTCGACGTAATACGGAAGCTGCAGAAAAGTCCCGACGTCGACGTGCAGATCTCCGACCTGGACTTTCCCGACCATTCCGATGTCGACGCCAAGCTCATCGAGCTGAGCAAGCAGCTCTCCGGCCAACTGGTGACCAACGATTTCAACCTCAACAAGGTTGCCCAGTTGCGCGGCATCCCGGTGCTGAACATCAACGAGCTGGCCAACGCTCTCAAGCCGGTCGTTCTGCCCGGCGAGACCATGACGGTGAGTCTGATCAAGGAAGGCAAGGAGGCGGGGCAAGCGGTGGCGTACCTGGATGACGGCACGATGGTGGTTGTCGACAACTCGGGCCACCTCATCGGCGAGACCATAGACGTGGTGGTGACTTCGGTGCTGCAGACGACCGCCGGAAGGATGATCTTCAGCAAGCAGCAGCAGGAAGCATCGGCATCGACGCATGCCTAGCAGGAGTGATGCCGTCTGAGCCCACCGACCAGGCCCTCATCGCGCGCAGCCGCGCCGGTGACGCCGATGCTTTCCACCAGCTCTTCGACCGCAAGCACCGGCGTATCTATCTGATCGCCTACCAGGTGCTGGGCGACCACGCCCAATCCGAGGACGTTGTCCAGGAGGTGTTCCTGCGCCTCTGGGAACGCTGTGCCGACTACGACGAGAGGTTCCCGCTCGATGCGTGGTTGCGTCGCATCGCCACCAACCGCGCGATCGATCATTGGCGCGCCCGGCGCACCGAGACCAAGCGCCGGGTGTCGGCGGCGGCGGACACCGATCCCGATGCGATGCTCGAAGTGGCCGCCGCTCCGGCGATGGCTGCCGCCGGCAGCCCCGAGGCCCGGCTCGGCTGGCGGCAACTGCAAGCGATCTGGGACGAGCTCGCCGGCGAGCTGCCACCGCAACAGCGCGCCGCGTTCGTCTTGCGCCACATCGAGGGGCTGGCGACCGCGGAGGTGGCGGAGGCGCTCCAATGCAGCGTCTCGACGGTGCGCTCGCACGTCGCCGAGGCCCGGCGAACGCTGCAAAGGACGTTACGCGCCCGGTATCCGGAGCTTCTCGGCGACCGTTAGACCGCAGTAGCATCCGGTTGAGAAATGCGGCCTGTAGCATGGCGTGCTGGGTCTGGCAAGTGGGGCGGTGACGGGGCGCAGATCGAAATCGGCCGTTTTTTCTCTGGACGCTTTCTCGACCTCGCCCGTAGGGATGTTTGTGACCCGCTGTCTTGACGGCAGGAGAGAGATCCATGAATGAAACGCCCCGCGATCGGCGTAGCGAGGGGCTCAGCGATGGCCGGCAACCTGACGATGTCTTCGGCGATCTACGGGATCGGCCAACCCCGGAGCTGGGCTCGGCCGCCCTGTGGCGACGTATCGAGGCACAGCTCGCACCGCGCTCGGTCTGGCGATGGACCGGCTGGCTGTTCGGGGGCGGTGGGCAAGCTGCCCCCGCGTTGCGCCTCGCCTATGGGATAGCCGCCATCACGGGCATCGCGCTGGTCGGGTGGATGGCGTCGACGCTCATGACGGCACCGGTCGAGGAGGCGCGGTTCGTGATGCTGACGCCGGGGGAGCCGGCGGCCGCGGTGCCGCCGGCTCCCGGTCGAGGGGCGCTGGCACCGAGCACGATGGGCCCGATGCGCCTCGATGTTCGCCTGCTGCGCGGCTACGACGGTGCTCCTCCCGAGGAAGTGACCGCCGCGGCCGCTCTGGGCGTCGGTGGTGCCGATGCCCTTCACGACGTGCGCGCCGACATCGAGACTCTGCTGCCCTTCGAAAACTACGGCATCGTCGGCGCCTGGCAAGGCTTGGTGACCCCAGGCGAAGCGCTCGATGCCGAGTTGGCGCACGACTACCGGCTCGTCGCCGGCTCGGCGGAGACGAGCTCCGAGCCGAGTGAGGTCCTACGGCTGAACGCCTTCGAGCTTGTTGGGGCGGATCAGGATTCTGTCGCCGCCGATCTGCGGCTCGAGGCCGGACGCCTGTACATCCTAGGGGTGCTCGCCCCCGGCGCCGAGACTCCCGATCTGATCTTGTTGATTCGCGCCGAGCGTGCGGCGCCGGAGCGTTAGATGGCCGAGTTCGTCTGTCGTGTCGGTACCGACGGGAGAATTTGCGAGCGCTCCGTGGTCGCCGCGTCACCCGAGGTGGCGCGCCAGCTGCTCGCGGCGCAGGGTTTCGAGGTGTTTACTGTTCGCCGCCGCGACGGTTGGATGCAGCGGCTCGGCGACGGTCGCGGCTTCGGGCGGGGGGCGGAGGAAAAGGCCTCCGTCGCCGCCGACGACGCATCGAAACCGGCGCCGCCACTAGGGCTCTTCGCCCGCCGCCACGTGGCGCCCTCCGACCTGCTTCTGCTCACCGAAGAGCTCGCCGCGCTGATCCGCGCCGGCCTGCCGCTTCTGAAGTGCGTCGATATTCTGAGGAGCCGGCGATCGGGTACGGCGCCGGGGGGTGTTCTCGACCGGGTGCGCGAACGAGTCGCCGCCGGCCTGAGCCTTTCGGCGGCCTTTGCGCAGGAGCACTCCGACTCCCGGATTCCGCGGCTGTTCATCACCTCGGTCACCATCGGCGAAACCAGCGGCGACCTCGAGGGCGCGCTGCGACGATACGGTCGTCACCTGGAGCGGGCGCAGACGATGCGCAGCAAGGTGAGGGGCGCTCTTCTGTATCCAGCGGCGCTGGTCGCCGTCTCGCTCGGTTCGATCGGCGTGCTGATCGGCTTCGTGCTGCCGCGTTTCGCCGATTTCTATTCCAGCTACGACGCCCAATTGCCGCTTCCGACCCGGGTGTTGATGGCGGTCGCCGGGCTCGCCCAGCGCGGTGGCGGCCTGACGTTGGTGGTCTTGATCGTCGCCGCCGTGGCGTTTTTTGTCGCCTCGCGGAGAGGCGCCGGTCGCGAGCTCCGCGAAAAGATGGTGTTCCGCGTGCCGCTGCTCGGCGGCCTGCGCCGGCTGTATCTCGACGTCGAATCGAGCCGCACGATGGCCACCCTGTTGCGCGGCGGCGCCCCCTTGACGGAAGCGCTTGCGGTCGCCGCCGACGGCACCGACAACACCATCTACCGGCGGCGCCTGCGCCACGTTCGCGAGTTGGTGAGCGAGGGAAACAGCCTGCACAAGTCGCTCGAAGTCACCGACTTGATGGATTCGATGGGTCTGGAGATGGTCGAGGTCGGTGAGTCGACCGGAATGCTCGAGGAGATGCTCGGCCACGTTGCCGACAGCTACGACGAGATTCTCGAGCGTCGTCTCAACACCGCGCTGAGCTTGCTGGAACCGGCCGTGCTCGTGACGATGGGGCTGTTCATCGCCGCCGTCCTGCTGTCGCTGTACCTGCCGTTGTTCAACGTCGCTCAGGTCATCTAGGGGAGCGTGATGGCCGCTAAGCAACCGATTACCGACGCCGTGGCGGGCGCCAGCTTCGAGCGCAATGAGGCGGAGCGCCGCGCCCACGAGCTCGGCGTCCCCTTCGTCGAGCTCGGCGCCGATGCCTTCGATCGCGAGATCATTGCCGAGATCCCGATCGAGTTGATGGTGCGCCACGCGTTTCTGCCGTTGGCTCGCACCGAAGACGGTGGCCTCGAGGTGGCGCTGGCGGACGCCGGCGACATCGCCAACATCGACGCCATCGAGGGGCTCCTGAACGTGCCGCTGCACGTTCGCGCTGCCACTGCCTCCGGCATCGAGGAGGCGCTCCGGATGGCGGGTGCCGGCGAGCGTATTCTCGAGGAGGTCCGGCGTGGCTTCGAGGAACAGGCCGAGACCGCGGTCGACGACGACGAGAGCATCACTCTGGCGCGCTTGGCGACGAGTGACGATCCGCCGATCGTTCGCTTGCTCGACACGACGATCCTAAACGCGCTGGAGCGGCGTGCCTCCGACATCCACATCGAGACCCGCGAGAACGCGGTGTGGATCAAGTACCGCATCGACGGCGTACTCTACCCGGCGATCGACCCGATCGACCGGCGTCATCATGACGCCTTGGTCTCTCGCGTCAAGGTGATGAGCGACCTTGATATCGCGGAAAAACGCGTCCCCCAGGACGGTCGCTTCAAGCTCAACCTGCAGTCGCGGAAGGTCGACTTTCGCGTCTCGATCATGCCGTCGATCCATGGCGAAGACGCGGTGATCCGAATCCTCGACAAGCGGTACCTGTCCGAGGAGTTCGCCGACCTACGGCTCGATTCCCTGGGCTTCGCTGGAACCAAGCTCGAGAAGATGCGCAAATATATTCGCGAGCCCTACGGCATGTTCCTGGTCACCGGCCCGACGGGCTCGGGAAAGACGACGACGTTGTACGCGGCGCTCTCCGAGATCCGCACCGAAGAGGACAAGATCATCACGATCGAGGATCCGGTCGAGTACCAGATCGACGGCATTACCCAGATCCCGGTCAACGAAAAAAAGGGACTGACGTTCGCGCGCGGTCTGCGGTCGATTCTGCGCCACGACCCCGACGTCATCATGGTCGGCGAGATCCGCGACCCGGAGACCGCAAGTATCGCGGTGCAGTCGGCGTTGACCGGTCACCTGGTGTTCACTACGGTGCACGCCAACAACGTCTTCGACGTCATCGGCCGGCTGCTGAACATGGGGGTGGAGACCTACAACTTCGTCTCGGCGCTCAACTGTGTTCTCGCCCAGCGCCTCGTGCGGTTGCTCTGCGAGCATTGCAAAGAGGCGGTCGAGCCGAGCCAACGGCTGCTTTCCGAATCGGGCCTCGATGCCGCAGAGGTGGCTCAGCACACCTTCTATGAGGGCGTCGGCTGCGACGTTTGCCACGGCACCGGCTACCACGGCCGCACGGTCATCGCCGAGCTGCTCGAGATGTCCGATCACACCCGCGAGCTCATTCTCGACCGCCGCCCGGTGTCGGAGATCAAGCGCCACGCCTTAGAGCAGGGTATGAATCTGCTGCGGCACTCGGCGTTGGAGAGAGCGCTGGCCGGACAGACGACGTTGCAAGAGATCAACAAGGTGACGTTCGTTGAGTAACGGCATCGCGGTCTCGATCGTTCCCGGCGAGCTGCGCCTGCTGATCGCTCGCACCAACGGCTCTGTGCAGCCGCTGCATCAGGTTGCCGCCGAGCTTCCCGAGGGAGCGGTGCAGGCCGGACTCCGGGCGCCGAATCTCGCCGAGCCGGAGGCGATCTCCGAAGCGCTGCGCGGCCTGGTCGACGAGGCCGAGGCCGGACGCAAACGCGGCGGCATGGTCTCCGTCTTGATCCCCGACGCCGCGGTGCGCATGGTCCTCGTACCGCTCGAGGGGGCCGCACCGTCGCACGCTGAGGGCGAGTCGATGGCGCGATGGGCGTTGCGCGACCTGCTGCCGGTGGAACCCGGTTCGGCCCGCGTCAGCTGGTCCGTTGTCCAGGAAGAGTCGACCGAATTGGCTGCCAAGTGGCTCCTCGTCATCGGCGCCGACGCCACGGTCGTGCAGGAGTACGAGTCGGTGGTGGAAGCTGTCGGCTGGACGCCGGGCCGTGTCGTGCCGTTCACCATGGGGCTGGCGGTGGGGGCGGGAGTCGAGGCCGACGCCGATCCCGGCATGGCGCGGATCGTGCTCAGCGGCGCCGGTGCGCAGGTCGCCTGCCTGGTGGAAGCCGCCGGCGTACCTCGGCTGCATCGGTCCTGGCGCGGAGCGGGTCCCGACCTGGCGCTCGAGTTGCCGAACATCCAGCGCTACGCCGACCAGCGACTCGACGTTTCGATCGATGAGGCGGTCATCGCCGGGCCCGACGGCTGGCGCCAACGAGCCGCCATCAACTGCGAGGCACTCGGTTGGCGGGTGCATGTTCGCTCGAGTTGGTCGGCGCATATCGGCGCGGTGCAACCATGAAGCGACTTCCGGTCAACCTGGCAACCCACCCCATCGAGCAGCGCCAATGGCTGCGGAAGGTCACGCTCAGGACCGCCGCTGCCGCGGTCGTGCTGACCTTTGCTCACCTGTTGCTTGCCTGGAGCCTGGTCGACGAACCGCAAACGACGACGCCCAACGCCGAGGCTGTGACCCTGCTGCGGGAGTGGAGCGGCGAGGTCGCCACACTCGTATCGTCGGCCGATCCACGCGCCGCGCGGCGTGTCGCCGTCGCCGTCGGCCTCGCGAACTCACTCATCGACCAGCGTGTCTTCCCATGGGCGGGCCTGTTCTCCATGCTCGAAGAGAGCATGCCGGACAACGTCCGGCTCGAGGTCATCCAGCCGGTGACAATGGTCGACGGCGTGCGGGTGACGCTCGCCGCCGTGTCGCTGTCCGGAGATTCGTTGCTCTCGTTCCTCGCCGCGCTCGAGGCCAGGACCGAGTTCATCGCCGTCTATCCGGGACGTCAGTCGGCGGGAACCGACGGAGAGATCCGGCTGACCGTCGAAGCGCTCGTTCGGATCGAGCGGAGCGCCGGAGACGTAGCCGAAGTCGGCGTGGATTCATCCGGCGTGGAGCGTCGACCATGAGTGGCGCTCCCTTGAAATCTCTGCTGAACCCGCTGATGGCCCTGCTGGTCAGCGTCATCGTCGGCAACGTCATCGCCTTCGCAGCGTGGACGGCGCCGCGACTCAGCACCCGGCTCGGGGTTGTGGGCGCTGCTGAAGGCATCGACAGCGTTCGCGGTCGCATCGAGCCCAGGATTCAGTTGGTACGCGAGACCTACGGTCGGCTCGGTGAAGCCGACGCCGACCTGCGGTCGTTCCGCGACCTGTTGACGATGACATCCGGAGGCTCCGAGCTACTGGGCATGCTCGGCGAGGCTGGTCGTAAGGTCGGGCTCGAGCTCGATGATGCGACCTTCCAGTTCGTCGACATCGAGGAGCTCGGCGTCATCCAGCTCGGCATCATGCTGCCCGTGGCGGGTCCTTACGATGCCGTTCGACGCTTGCTGGACGAGCTCATAGCCCTGCCCGTCTTCCTGGTCGTCGACGGAATCAGCCTGCAGTCAATTGCCGGCTCCACGCCGAACGACGAGCCCGGCAGCGGTGCGCCGGTAAGGCTCGACTTGTCGATCAGCGTCTTTCTCGAGGATCCCGAGCTCCTTGCCGCGCCGGCGCCGACCGCGCCGCTCCGCAATCGTGGTTCCGTGGGGGCCCTCGAAGCCGAGCTGTTACGGGCCGCGGCCGGCGGCGAGGATGCCGGCGAGATCGCGGACGCGCTGATGGAGCAGTTGGCGGCGTTGCCCGCCTTGCCTGTGTCTCCCGAGTCCTTGGTGGTTCATCTGGAACGACTCGAGCTGCCCACGGTTACGGCGGCGCCGACGCGCAACTTGTTCGCCGTGGTGTTGCCGCCGCCGCCGGCGGAGGTCGTCGAGGTTCCCGAAGAGCTACTTCTCGAGCCCGAGGCGGTCTTGCCGGTGCGACTGCTGGGCGTGTTGCGCATCGAAGGCCGCTGGCACGTCAGCTTCACAGACGACAGGGATTTGTTTGTTGCCGAAGCGGGCGACAGGTTGCCGAACGGAGTTGAAATCATCGAAGTGGGTGCCGACTACGCCGATGTGATGTTCGACGGAGAACGTACCCGTTTGAGCCTGGAAGGAAGCAACCCATGATGCGGAACCGAGCGCGTCGCCGGCCGGCGGCCACGTTCCTCATGTTGACGTTGTTCGCCGCCGGTTGCGCGGGCAACAAAGTGCTGGACCGCGCCGACCTGGAGGTGCAACGCGGCAACCTCGACACCGCGATCGCTTACTACCAGCAGATTCTCCTCGAGGACCCGGGGAACACCTATGCGAAGATCAGGATCGCCCATGTGAAGCTCGATGCTTCGCAGCAGCACGAGCGGCAAGGTGTCGAGCTCATCGCGTCGGGTCAGTACCGGGTCGCGATTGCCGAGCTGCAGCTGGCGGTGCGGCTGGATCCCGGTAACCAAATGGCGGTTCGAGAACTCGGCAGGGCGCAGTCGTTGCGGGCGCAGCAGGAGCGAGACGAGGCCGCCGAGCTGACGCCGACCGAGCGCGCTCTTCGTGACGCCCAGGAGAGCGAATCCGTCGTACCTCAATTGGCGCCACAGACGACCGGGCCGATCTCGTTTGATTTCCGCGATGTCGAGGTCAAGGAGGTCTACCGGACCCTCGCCCAGGTGGCGGCATTGAACGTGTTGTTCGAGCCGACGCTCGGCGACGCGACGACGACCTTTCAGGTCGAAGACAGCGAATTCGACGAGGCCCTCCGGATGCTCACCGTGTCGAATGGCCATTTCATCAAGGTTCTCTCGCCGAGCACCTTCATGGTGATCGCCGACGACGTCACCAAGCGCCGTGAGTACGCCGACCAGGTGATGCGCACGTTCTATCTGTCGAATGCAGACGCCGCGACCGTCGAGCAGCAGATACGCGCGATCCTGACCACGCAGCTCGTTTCATCGAACCCCGACCTCAATACGATCACGGTTCGCGATACACCCGAAGCGATGAGCGTCATCGAGAAGCTGGTCGCGTCGGCGGACAAATCGGTAGGCGAGATCCTGCTCGAGGTCGAGATCCTCGAGGTCAGCAGCGAGGTGGTGGCCAACTATGGCCTCGCTCTGGAGCCGTTCGGTGGCGCCATTCAGACGTATCCACAGACGGTCGACGAAACGACCGGCGCGATCATCGGCCGCTCGTTCGAATCGCTCCGCAGCGGCCTGACCTCGGCGGACCTATTCGTGACCGTTCCGTCGCTCTTCTACCAGTTCCTGCGCACGACCACCGACTTCAAGCTCATCGCCAACACCAAGCTGCGCGCCCGCGAAGGCGAGGAAACCACGCTGTTGATCGGCGAGCAGGTGCCGGTGGTGACCACCACGTTCAACCCGCAGTCGACCGTGGGCGGCAACATCGTTCCGATCTCCAGCACCGAGTACCGCGACACCGGCATCCTGATGAGCGTTAGGCCGCGGATCCATTTCAACGGCGAGATCACGCTCGAGATCCAGATCCAGGTCTCCTCGGTCACCTCGACGGCGAACATCCAGAGCGTCGGCGAGCTGCCCATCTTCACGACCCGGCAGGTGTCGGGCAGCATCCGCTTGAAGGACGGTGAGACCAACGTCATCGCCGGTCTGTTGCAAGACAACGACATCCGCCGCCGCCGCGGCATCATCGGCCTCGACAACGTTCCCGGGCTCGGCGATGCGCTGAGCGACACCGAGAACATCCGAAGACAAACTGACATCGTGATCTCGATTACCCCGCACATTATCAGGGCTCCGGAGATTACTGCCGACGACATGAGGCCGGTCTACGTTGGCACCCAGACTGGGGTGACCGGCGCCACGTTCCGCGCTGCGGCGGGTCGCGGTGTGGTGGGCGGCGTGCGCGGTGGTGCGGGCGCCGGAGCCGGTGGGCCCCAACAGACCGAGCCGGCGACGATGGCGCTGCTGCCGGCCGCGCACGTGGTCGTTGTCGACGAGGAATTCGCCCTCGACGTCACGGTGAATAGCTCCTCGGAGCTGTTCTCGGCCGGCTTCCAGCTCCAGTTCAATCCGCAACACATCGCCTACGTCGACTACTTCGAGGGCGGCTTCCTGGATCGCGACGGTGCCGAGATCACCATGCAGGCGACCAGCGGCGGCCCCGGGGTGCTGCGCATGGGCATGACCCGTATGGGCAGCGAGAACGGGATCTCGGGCAGCGGGTCGCTGGTGACCCTGGTGTTCCGTGCGGTGGGGCCCGGCACTTCGCAGATCGAGATTTCTTCGGCCGCGTTGCGCGCCCCGCTCGGCGCCCCGATTGCCGTGCAGATGACGGCTGCCCAGGTCACCGTCAGGGAGCGTGAGTAGGCCATGCGCGCGGGCCTTCGGCTGGACATCACCGCGGGTGAGAATCGTCGAGGGCGTCGTGGCGACGGCTTCACGCTGATCGAGCTGGTCATCGTCGTGGCCATCGTCGGCATCCTTGCGGCCGCCGTCTTGCCGTTGGCGCACTGGTCGGTGAAGCGCCAGGAAGAGTACGAGCTGCAGCGCAGCCTGCGGATCCTACGCAACGCCATCGACCGTTACCACGACCTGGCGCTCGCCGGTCTGATCGAGATCGATCCGGGCGGCACCGGTTATCCGCCCGATCTCGAGGTGCTGGTCGAGGGCGTCGAGCTCATCGGCGACCTGCCGTCGCCGTTGCCGGGTGTTTCCGATGGGTACGCGGCCAGCGGGGCCGGGCTCACGGGCGGGTTGGCCGGCGCCATGGGAGCGCAGGGGGGGGGGCGTCTGCCGATCGACATCGACATCGACACCGGCGAGCGAGCCGAGGCGCTTCGGCGCGGGGTCAACGCGACGATACTGCAACTGGAAGGACTGGCGGGCCAGCGCGGTCAGCGGGGCGGTATGCGCGGCGGACTCGGGCTCGATGTTTCACTCGGCCGGGGCGGCGACGCCGTGTTCAGCGGCGGCGCCCGCGGCCAGCGCGGCACGGTCGAAGGCGTCGACAAGATCGTCTTGCTGCGACGCATCCCCGTCGATCCGCTGACCGGCAGCACCGATTGGGGGCTGCGCTGCTACGGCGACAGCATCGCCGACCGGTCCTGGTGCGGCCGCAACGTGTTCGACGTCTACACCAAGGCGCGCGGCGACGCCATGGACGGCCGTCCTTACAGGGAGTGGTGAGATGAGAGAGCGTGGATTTTCGCTACTGGAGCTCATCGTCGTGATGACGATCATCGGGCTTCTGGTCGGCATTGCGCTGCCTGCCTACCGCGACGCCACGCAACGTGCCCGCGAGGCGACGTTAAAGGAAGACCTGACGCGCATGCGGACGGCGATCGACGAGTACCACACCGACAAGGGTGAGTATCCGCCTACGTTGGAGGACCTGGTGATGTCGGGCTACCTGCGGGGGCTACCCAAGGATCCGATAACCAACTCGGATGCCAGTTGGTTCATCGAATACGCTCCTTGGGAGATGGTCGATGAGGGTGAGATCGTCGGCGTTTTCGACGTCCACTCCGGTGCCGAGGGCAGCGGCTTGGACGGAACGCCGTACTCGGAGTGGTGACGATGTCCGTGGGTGAGAAGAAGAACGCCGCGCGCAGCAGGGTGCCGCAAAACTCCCGGCGGCCCAAGAGTTGCGTCGACGATCCCGGCACCATTGGTGACCCGGAGGGCTTCACCTTCATCGGCCTGATGGTGGCCATCGCTCTCATCAACATCAGCCTCGCCGTGGCGCTCACAAGCTGGGCGACGATCAACAAGCGCGCCAAGGAGACCGAGCTGATCTGGCGCGGCCAGCAGTACGTTCGCGCCCTTCGCTGCCATCAGGCCGAGACCGGCGCTCTGCCGGACGATCTCGACGAGCTGCTCGAGTCCGACTGTATCCGCGCCGTGTATCCGGATCCGATGAGCCCGGACGGGGAATGGAGGATCATCCGGGAGAGCGATCTCGAGTTCGCCCAGGCTGGCACCGGGTTCGGGGGGACTCGCTCCGCCGGTGCCGTTCTCGACAGCATCGACCGCGAGCTGCGGGGGCCGGAAGCCTTCTTCGGCAACACTGGCGCTCCGGCGCGGCCTGGAGAGGGGGGTGGCACGCAGACGGATTCGCTCGAGGCGGCGTACCTGCGGCTGCAGAATCTCAGCCAGCGCCTGAGTCAGAGCTTCGGCCGCAGCAGCGGCAACGGCATCGTCGGCGTGGCGAGCAACTCGACCGACGAAGCGCTCCGCCTCTACGAGGGCGAGCTGACCTACGACGCTTGGCGATTCGTCGCCCGGTAGTGCTCCGCCCCACAAATGGTGGTCCACGTGTAGCGAGCGCAACGGAGCCGAAGATGGTGCTGGGGACGCTCTCGGTGTGCCGGCGGACGGATTCGGCGGCCGCTGCGAACGCTCAGCCGCCCCATAACCCCAGCGCGTAGCGCCAGGTGTCGGCCAGGTTTCCGTAGTGGCCGTGGCGCATGATCAGGAGCTCGTAGGCGACGAACAGCCAGAGGTTGGCGAGCGCCAGGGCGCCGATCAGAGCCAGCCCCGGCTTCAAGTAGCGCTCGTTGCCAACCAGCCACGCCGCCGTCCGATCGGTCACGGGCGTCGGTCAGTGGATGTAACCGAGCTGGCGCAGCCGCTGCAGCGCTTCTTCCGACAAGCGGATCGGCACCAGCTGGACCCAGTAGGGAGGGATCTCGTCGAGCTCGGCCTTCAGAGATGCGACCAGCTCGGGTTGATGTCGCGCCACGTTGCGCCTTTCCAGCGGGTCGGTCGACAGATCGTAGCCGCAATTTCCCAGATAAGAGCACTCTTATGCACTTCCCTGCCCTATTGCCAAGCCCTCTTGAATCCGTACAATGAGTTCCATTATGACCAGGTCGGAGCTACAAAAACGCGCCCTCGAGCTTCCAACCGAGGAACGCGTCACCCTCGGCAACGCTCTTCTTGACAGCGCCTTACCCCCTTTATCGACAGCTCAAAAAGCCGAGCTCGATAGGCGCAGTCAGTATCTCGAAGACCACCCAGAGAGCACCATTCCGGCCGAGGAAGTACACGAGGAGATCCGCCGCTCTCTCGAGAAATGAGGCTGTCCTACAGCCCCGATGCCCGCCTGGATCTTCTGTCCGCCAATTTCCCTACTCCGTTATCTACCGTGTTCAGGCCGACCTAATCACTGTTGTCGCGATTTTCCATTCGTCCCGAGATCCAGAGTCCTGGCAGGATCGTTCATAAGAACACTCTTATCGCGGAGCTACCAGTTCAAGGTGAACAGAAGCCCTTTCAGGTCCTTCGAGACGATTGGTGAGAGCGAGAGAGCAAATGCTGTTGTTTCACCTGACCCCCCGGGAGCGACGTAGACCGTCTCCCGTGCGCCTCTTTTCAAAGCGTCTGCAGCCAACCCGATACCTGCCCCGAAGCCGAAACCAATGGCCGCAATCTGGATATACTCGTTTGTCCGCTGTGCAAGTCCGCCGAGCAGCAACGCCATCGTGCCGGTGCCCACCGCGCCACCGATGAGGAAGCCATTCCAAAGCGAGTCTCCGCGCTGTGCCAACACGATCTTGAGAACCCTGCTTTCGGGAATCTCGATCTGACTTCCTCGACGATCTGAGCTAATGGCTAGGTCTGTCGTAGCGGATAGCACGGAACGAACTTGGACCACGATCGCAGAGTCGGTCAGGTTGATGACCTCGCATTTCACCTCCGTCTCGTCGCCTTCACTCTGCATCGTAAACGTGATCCAGACGATGTCTCCTTCCCTCACAACGCCTTGGCGGTCTAGTTGCGCAAACGAGCGAACTGTTTGCTGTGCGACGACAGCGCTGGGTACCAACAGGACTAACAACGCCGCCGCTGCCCTCTTCATGGTCAACCTCTTGTCTCCGCGCAGACCCACGACGGCTATCCGCCAAGCGGGGTCTTGGCCTCGTCGATCCACCTGACGTAGAGCTCATCGGTGCGCCCGAACGCCGACCAGATGTAGCGCCAATCGCCTCGTTGGATCGTCCGGTTGTAGATGCGATCGCGGTACGGCCGCAGCAGGTAGTGGATGAGCTCGGAGCGCCCCGGGTCCTTCTCGAACTGCAGCGAGGCGAGGCGCGATTCGCGCGCGGTCGCTGACGCCCACGCGCCTACGTCGAGCGCTTCGCTCGCCTCCAGGCGCAGCAGCAGGTCGAAGAAATCAAGGCCCTCGAGCTCGGCGTCGACGACCCCGCTGGCAAACCCGCTCATCTGCAAGATCGCGGGAATGTCCAGAACCTCCGCGTACAACGTTTGCGAGTGTCCGAGTCCGTCGTGCTCGCCAAACTCCTCGCCGTGATCCGAGGTGACGAACAGAACCCGCGGCCCGGGCAGCTCGGCGCTCAGATTACCGACGAGGCGGTCGAGCTCGCGGTCGAGAAAGCGCAGCTCGTCTTCATAGAAACCCCGCGCCTCGGGGATGGTGAACGCGCCGCGCTCGGCGGCGAGGGAGTCGCTGCTCAGATAAGGAACGTGGGGGTCGAGGTAGTGGACGTACAGAAAGAGCGGCGGCTCCGTCGCCGCCGCTTCGAGATCGTGGGTCGCCCGTCGTCGTTCGGCCAACCACGCCGCCACCGCGGCGGTGACGGTATCGGCGCGCGCGTAAGTTTGCTCGGGATCCTCGGCATTGAGCCGCGGCATCCACTCCGGATCACCGCCGTACGGCGCCAGCGCGTCGGCGCGCAGCGTGTCGAGCATGACGAAAACGATGTCGGGTCGGCGTGGCGACGCTGCCGCGCCAGCCGTCCCGGCGACGAATAGATCGTAGATCCAGGACGGTTGGTCCGAGCGCCGCGCCAGCACCAATTCCATGGTGAGTCTGGCGAGCTTCAGTGGGCGACAGGATGATACGACGATCGAAGCGGGTATCGAGTAAACTTCGTCCAACGCCCGCCGAAACAACCCCCTAGCCATGATGGAGCCTCTCGCGTTCGTTGCCGCAGCGCTCTTCGTGCTGGGGGCGCCGGCGTTGTCGGCCGTCTACTGGCTGCGCTCCCGGGACGCGGCGGCGGACGCGGTCGAGCTCGCGGCGGTCGCCTACGGCGGTGTCGCCATCTCCGCCCTCTCGATCTGGGTCTTCGCGCAAGCCTTCGGACTCTCGTGGAAGGTCCTCCTGCTCGGCGTGTTCGCGGGCTCGACCGCGATCGTAACCCCTGCCTTGGTCCGGAGGCGGGTAAGGTCCGCGGCGCCCGCGAAGAACAAGCATTTCCCCGTTCTGGGTATCGCCGGGTTGGTGTTCGCGACGCTGGCGTACATCCCGTTCCTGACCTACGGATGGGAGCGAGCCGACGGCATCCATCGCATGGCGATGACCGATTGGTACAAACACCTGATCACCACCACGGCACTCGGCGTCGCCGATGTCTTCCCGCCCCCCAACCCTTTTCTGCACGTCGCCGAGCCGGCTCCCTACTACTATGGCTTCCACCTCGTCGGTGCCGCGATCGCGCGCCTGGCGGGCTCGATTGCGGGGCCTGCGGCGGTCGGCGAGCTCATCTTCCCGGCGTTGCTTCTGCTGACCCTGCTGACGGCGGCGGCGACACCGTTCGTTGCCTATACGGTGGCCCGCACCGTCGCGGCGGGCAGCGGAGGGGGACGCGGTGACGCGTCAAGAGTGCCGCTGTTGGCAGCGCTCGGGGCGACCTTTCTCGCCGGTTTCGACCTCATCCCGCTGGCGCTCGATGCGGCCGTCAACCTGGCTTCGAGTGAACCGTTGGAGGGCGGCCTGGCGGGTCTGCGGGCGCTCGTTCCCTCGACCCACCTCGACTACTGGATCCACCACAACGAGCGCCAATTCAACGCTCCTTACCTGACGACGATCTGGGCGCCCCAGCACATGGCGGCGGTGTTGGTCGCCCTCCTGGCAATCCACCTGGTGTTGCGCCGCGCCCAACTCGCGGAGAGGGCCTCGCGTTCCGCCCCGTTCGGCGTCGCGTGGTTGCTGCCGGCAGCCCTGTTGGCGGGATTGCCGGCGCTGTCGGCGTACGTCGCCGTCGGCCTGGCGTTCGGCGTCGGGGGCGCCGCCCTGGCCGAGAGCGTCCGCAAGCGTTGCCTGCCGTGGCGCACCACAGCGTGGCAACTCTGGCTCGTCCCGGGGACGGTCGCGATCGTGCGCTCGCTGCCGGTGGCGGCTGTCTTGGTCTCGGGG
>JADFNY010000325.1 GCA_022563115.1 Acidobacteriota bacterium
CACCGGCGGAAGCCCGGGAAGCTACGGCTACTCGCCGGTAGACATCTTCTTCGACAACGTACAGGTGATGGAGAACCAATGATGCGAAGGCGTGGATTGCTGACGGCAGCCGCCGTCGTTGTAGCGGCGGTGATCGGGCTCAGCCCGGTGCACGGAGAGCCCACCGGGCAATCGGGCCAGACGGCGATGTTCGGCAACACGCCGTCGCGCAACATGGTTTCGGACGAAACCGGCCTGCCGAACGCTTGGGACGTCGGCAGCGGAATGAACGTGAAGTGGTCGCAACCGGTCGGTTCGCAAGCGTACGCCGGCCCCGTCGTTCTCGACGGCCAGGTGTACGTCGGCACGAACAACGAGGGCTTGCGTGACCCCGCCCTGACCGGCGACCGCGGTGTGGTCATGGCGTTCGACGCCGACAACGGCGAGTTCCTGTGGCAGGTGACACACATGAAACTACCGGCCGGCCGGGTCAACGACTGGCCGCTGCAAGGCATCTGCTCGACCCCGTTCGTCGAAAACGGCCGCGTCTACTACGTGTCCAACCAGGCCCATGTGGTCGCGCTAGACACCGCCGGCGACCTGATCTGGTCGTTCGACCTGATCAACGAGCTCGACGCTTTCCCCCACAACCTGGCGACGAGCTCTACATTGGTGGTCGGCAACATCATCTTCGCGTCGACCGGCAACGGCGTCGACGAGGGTCATGTCCAGATTCCTTCGCCCTTCGGCTCCAGCTTCGTAGCGCTCGACAAGAACACCGGCGAGTTGATCTGGGACAGCGCCCTTCCGGGCGAGAACATCCTGCACGGCACCTGGACGAACCCCGTCTACGGGGTCGTCGACGGCCGGCCGCAGGTCATTTTCCCGGGCGGCGACGGCTGGCTCTACAGCTTCGTGCCGGAAACCGGTGAGCTGATCTGGAAGTTCGATCTCAACCCCAAGGACTCGGTCTGGGCGCTCGGCGGTCGAGGCACCCGCAACAACATCCTCGCCACCCCCGTCATCCATGACGGTAAGGTGTTTGTCGGCGTCGGCCAGGATCCCGAGCACGGCGAGGCACCGGGCAATTTCTGGGTAATCGACGCCACCGGCAACGGTGACGTCACCGCCAGCCACGCCGTCTGGCACCTCGGCGGCGACCAGATCAACCGCACCATGTCGACCGTGGCGATCGCCGACGGCATCATCTACATTGCCGACCTCTCGGGCTTCCTCTACGCCCACGATGTCGAGACCGGCGGGCGTCTGTGGACCTACGACGCCTTCGCAGCGATCTGGGGCTCGCCGTTCGTCGCCGATGGCAAGGTCTATCTCGGCGACGAGGACGGCGACGTCGTCGTCCTGCGCCACGGCCGCGAGCTCGAAGAGCTCGGCGAGTACAACATGGGCGCGGCGGTCTACACGACGCCGGTGGCCCTCGACGGGGTGCTGTACATCCTCACCCGCAACCGTTTGTACGCGTTGGAGGCCACGGGCTCACCCTGAGCGCCTTCGGTTACGTGGGCTTCCGTCAATCCACGACCGTCAGGTCGCGACCTGCTAGTGTGCTGTCAAGCTATGTCGGGGACAGCACACTAGGACAGCGGGATCGCCTCGTCGATGAGCATGATCGGGATATCGTCCCGAACCGGGTAGAGGAACTTTCCGTCCTCGCGGATGAGACCTTCCGAAACCTCCTCGCCAACCACTTCGCCACCGCGGTTCTTCAAATCGCCCGCACGGATCCGCCTGTTGAGCGCATCGAGCTCGGATTGCTCGGCGAGACGCACCGGCGTTTTGTCTTCGGGACAGGCGAGAATTTCCAACAGTTCCGCATCGACCATGCGTGCCTCCTTGTGCGCTGTCGATGCTAGCATACGCCCCATGACGACAGCAGCCTCGACGAGCGACAGCGACCTCGAGCCGAAGGTTCGCACCGCGAGCAAGCAGCTTGACGCCCACGTGCGCGACACGATCGAGTGGCACTTCAACCCCGAGACCGGGTGTCCGTTCTGGCTCGAGTGGGCCGAGAAGGCCGACTTTGACCCGCGCAGCGACGTTCAGGGCTTGGATGATTTGATCAAGTTCGGCCTCTTCGACGACGACTCGATGCGTGGCGGCCCGGTGGAACGCTGGGTGCCGAAGGGCCTCGCCGGACAGCCGGTATTCGTGTTCGAAACCGGTGGCACGACGGGCATCCCGAAGAGCCGGGTGGCGATCAACGACTTCCGCACCGACTACGAGCTGTTCTCCAAAACACTCCCCGACGAGCACTTTTCACCGGGGTCCAACTGGCTCATGCTCGGCCCCAGCGGGCCCCGGCGCCTGCGTCTAGCGGTCGAGCACCTGGCGCAGTTTCGTGGCGGCATCTGTTTTTGCATCGATCTGGACCCGCGCTGGGTCATCAAGCTGATCAAGAAGGGCTGGACCGACCATCTGAGGGCGTACCAGGAGCATGTCATCGATCAGGCGATCACGATTCTGTCCGCCGGCCACGACATCAAGTGCATGTTCACCACGCCGAAGCTGCTCGAGGCGCTCGCCCTGCGGCTCGAAGAAGAGGGATCGAGCATCGGCGAGGCCGGCATCACCGGCATCTTCTCGGGCGGCACCGAGTTCACGCCGCAATGGAACCGCTTCGCCCAAGAAGAGTTGCTCGAAGGCGTGTACATGACGCCGACCTACGGCAACACGCTGATGGGGCTCGCCGCCAGCTCGCCGAGCGGGCCCGACAACGGCTACAAGATCACCTACTACGCGCCGCAACCGCGAGCCGCCATCCAGGTGGTCGACCCCGACAACCTCGACCGGGTGGTGGACTACGGCGAGACCGGCCGCATCGTGCTGACGACGCTGACCAAGGAGTTCTTCCTGCCGCGCTTCCCGGAGCGCGACGAAGGCGAGCGCGAGCCGCCCTACGAGGCCTACCCGTGGGACGGGGTCAGCGGCCTGCGACCGTTCAGCCGCTTCGCGAAGACGACGACGGTCGGGGTTTACTAGCGCCCATCCCAGTCGGGATTCGCGGTCGGCATGTTGGCATCGATGTCGACGCGCCAGCGGCCGAGGATGGCGTGAAGACGAGCGGTCTCCCGCCGATCACGCGCCGCGATGTCGTTGGTCTCGCTGGGGTCGGCCTTCAGGTCGTAAAGCTCCCGTCGCCCGTCTTCGAACCACTCGATGAGCTTGAGATCGCCGACTCGCACGGCGCCCGAGGGCCGGTTCCCCGACCCGTGATAGTGCGGAAAATGCCAGAAGAGGGCCTCGCGTTCGAGCCCCTCGGCGCCCTGTAGCAGCGGCGCCAGGCTGAGGCCGTCTAGGTGCTGCTCGGGTCGCGCCGGAAGTCCGGCGATCGCCAGCAACGTCGGGTACAGGTCCATGCTCGTGGTCGGCACGTCGCTGGTCGACGGCGTGTCTTCGCCGCCGGTCACGCCCGGCCACTTGATGATCAGCGGCGCCCGGATGCCGCCTTCGTACAGCCAGCCTTTGCCGGCACGCAACGGCAGGTTCGACGTCGGCATGCTGGTGCGCCCGGAAGGCAGCGTGCTGAGGCCGCCGTTGTCCGAGACCAGGACCACCGCCGTCTCGTCGGCGATGCCGAGCTCGTCCAGTGCATCCAGGATGCGGCCGACGCTGTCGTCGGTGCTCTCGATCATGCCAGCGTAGACGGCGTGATCCTGGCGGGTCTTGCTGATCGCCAACGACCCCTCGGAGACGAACGGCTGCGGATGTGACGGCAAGGCGGCGGCCTTGGTCTCGTATTTGGCGGTCAAACCGTCCTTCGACTCCAACGGGGTGTGCACCGAGTAGTGCGACAGGACGAGAAAGAACGGCCCGCCGGCGTGCTCGCGCAGAAACCCGACCGCCTCATCGGTGAGCCGGTCGGTGAGGTACTCGCCCTCGAGACCGTCATCGAGATCCGGCACGTCCCAGGCCGAAGGGCTCTCGCGGTGGTAGGGGTAGAAATAGGTCGCCGGCTGCCCGGCGCCATTGACCGCCACCGTGATGTCGAACCCCTGGGCGTCCGGCAGGTGCTCGCCGTCGCCGAGGTGCCACTTGCCCATATAGGCGGTCGTGTAGCCCGCTTCCTTGAAGGCCTCACCCGGCGTCACTTCGTCGAGCGGTAGCTGGCCCAAGTACTCACCCTGCAACAACATGCCGGCCTGCCGGCCGCCGATCCAGTTGGTGATGTTGACGCGGGCCGGGTGCTTGCCGGTCATGAAGCTGGCGCGCGTCGGCGAGCACACCGGGCTGGCGGTATCGAACTGGGTGAAGCTCATCCCGGCGGCCGCCAGTCGATCGATGTTCGGGGTCTCGTAAAACGTGCTCCCGGCCGCCCCGATGTCACGCCACCCGAGATCGTCGACGATGATCCAGACGACGTTGCGTACCGGTGGAGGGATGGCGGCGGCCGGGTCGCCCGGCCCGCAGGACAGCACCGCGAACGCCGCGAGAATCAGTACCGAACTTCGAGCTTGCGCTAGCAGGCCATGGTGAAAATGTGATGGGTCTGGCGAGTGGGTCTTGCGAGCGAGGGCAGTCAACATCGCCATCGTCGCGGCGCCTTGCATCCGGCCTCTTGTCGTCGCAACCAGCCCCATCCCATTTTCACCACGGTCTGCTAAC
>JADFNY010000326.1 GCA_022563115.1 Acidobacteriota bacterium
GCATTGGCGCGGATCATGTAGGTGGACAGGTTGCCGGTGCCCAACAGCAACATGGTCGACGAATCCTCACGACTCAACAGGCGGGTGGCCAAACCCGAAACCCCGCCGGTGCGCCAGAAGGTGCATGAGGTGCCGTCCACGAGCGCCAAAGGCTCTCCTTGGGGCCGGTCGAAGATCATGATCTTGGAGTAGAGAAGATCGTGCGGCGGCGTGTTGCTGGGGAAATAGGTGAATGCCTTGACGGCGATGATCTTGTCGGTCCAGGCGGGCAGCAACGCGAAGGCGTCGAAGTTGTCGTCGACGTCATCGAGCAAGAAGATCTGGCGTGGCGGCTGGTTGTAGTCCTTGGCGAGAGCCTCTTGGAGAGCGTCGACCAATGCCGGATAGCTGAGCGCGGCATGTACCTCGTCTGCGCTGATGATCTTCATGATTCGAACCTCTGTTCAGAGTTGTTGTGAGTGCGACCTCGTTAACAGGGCGCTGAAAAGCTCCCTGTTAAGCAGCATCCGACGCCGCCACGCCGGCCTGCGACCAAGCGCCGTCGATGCGGCGCCAGAGATTGCCGTTCGGGTTCTCGTTGCGCAGCTCGACCGGCAGCCGGTGCTCCCGGACCCCGTCGTAGCACTGCAGCATCGAGAAGCGAAGCAGCGATGCCGGGATACCGACCGCGGTGAAGCCGGGGTGACCGGTGGCCGGGTACGGCCCACCGTGGTGCATCGACGGGACCACCGCGACGCTGGTCGGCATCTTGTCGTTCAGCAATCGCCCGACCCGCCGACGTAGGTGGGGGACGATGCGCTCGTAGAGTGGGTCGTCGTCACCGCCGGAATGGCTGTACAGGCAACCGGTCAGGTTGCCCGCGAAGCTCCCGGCAATCTGCTCGAGCTCGTCGTCGTCGGTGGCGACGACAAAGAGGTTGGCGTTGCCGAAGGCCTCTTCCTGAAGCCCCTCTGGATCGGCCAGAAAGTCTTCACCCGAAGCCTGCAGCAACGTATTTTGGAAGCGGCACCCGCCACCCTCGATCGGCGCACCACCGGTGAGGAGCTCGGCGCCCGAGTCCTGCATCGCCCGTACCGCCTCTCCCACCACGTGCACGCCGCCAGGCCCGAGCAAGACGCCGGGGTCCGCAGCTTCGAAGCGACTGCGCATGGCGGCGATGAACTGTTCCGCGGCGTCGCCCGCCTGCAGCACGACGACGCCCGGGTTGGTGCAAAACTGCCCGCTGGCCAGCATCGCGGAGGCATGCAGCTCGCCGACGATCTCCTCGCCTCGTTCGCGCAGCGCCCCCGGGAGAATGAACACCGGGTTGACACTGCTCATCTCCAGGTAGATCGGCTTGCCGGCGGCATCCGCGGCGGCCTTCAGCGCCAAGCCCGCGCGCCGCGAACCGGTGTAGCCGGTCGCGCCGATGAGCGGGTGCGACACCAGGTAGAACCCGTCCTCAGGCGCCATGTGAAAGACTATCTGCAGCGTCGCGGGAGGGAGGTCGGTGTCCTGAATCGCCCGCAGGGCGACCTTTGCGAGGAGCTGCGAAGTCCTCGGGTGGCTTGGATGAGCCTTGGCGATGACCGCACTTCGCACCGCAATGGCGGCGGCGAAATCACCGCCGGCGACGGCGTTGTAGGCGAAGGGAAAATTGTTCGGACCGAAGACAGCCACCGGGGCGCCGAGCGGCCCGTACATCGAGCGGATATTGGTGGCCGTGTCGATGGTGGGCATCGTCCAGCCGCGATCGCGGACCGCCGCCGCCGCCTGGCGAAGCTGGTCGATGGTGCGCGGCAGCTCGATGTCGGCGAGGCGCGGAGACACCGGCAACGCTGTCTCGAGATTCGCCGCCGCGGAAAGCTCCGACGAGCTCTCTCCGAGGAGGCCGGCGTAGTGCTCCAGAAAGTCGGCGATCTTGTCGACCGGGGTGCGCAGTAGCTCGCCTGCGGCGGCGCTCCCCGCTTCCAGCGCTGCATCGATATCGGCCCTGCTGCTGACCGGATAGGTCCACTCGAGGGTTTCGCCACTGTCGGGATTGATCGGTTGGAACGTGCCGGTGGCGTCGGCGTCGCGCCATTCTCCCGCTATCAAGACTCTTTCGGTGTTTGCCACCGTGACCCCTTCGGAAATCGAGTTGATGAACTACCGCAGCACGTAGCGCAGGCCGACGCTGGCGGTGATTCCAGGCTGCGGGAAGCCGATGAAGTGCTCGTAGCTGGTGTCGGTCAGGTTGTCGATACGCGCCAGCAACTGCCAGGCGAGGTGAACATCCCAGGTCGCCGCGAGATCCACAACGCCGTACCCGTCGACCGTCGTTGTGTCCGGAACGGCGATTTGCACGTCGAAGCTCTCCGCGGCGAAGCTGATCTCGAGACGAATCTGCAAGGGCTCCACAGGCCTGTAGCCTACCCGCACGCTGCCCGTCCAATCGGGCAGGTTGCGCAAGGGCTGGTCGGAGCCCGGACTCTCGGCGCTCTGGAACGTCAGGTCGGAGTACACCGCGATGCGCGAATCCGGATTCCAACGCAAAGAGAACTCGATGCCCTTGGCGTTCACTTCGTCGCGGTTGACGTTCTGAAACAGGTCAAAGTCGAAATCGATGAGGTCCTTGTAGCGAATCCAAAAAACCGTGAACGATGCCGTCAGGTCTAAATCGTCGACCCGTTGATCGACTCCGAAGTCGACGCCAACGCTGGTCTCAGGACGCAGATCCGGGTTGCCGCCAAGCTGGCGTGGGCTGGCGAGGGCGAAGAAGCTCGGCAACTTGAAGCCGCGGGCGACGGTGCCGCGCACGGAGGCGCCACTTTGCCCGAAGTTGTAACGGGCGCCGACGCGCGGGTTCCATTCGGTGTCCTTGTCTTGCGGAAAGTCGGCGCGCAGGCCGGCCTCGATGCTCAGGTCACCGGTGCTCGCGGTCGCCTCGACGAACGTTCCAGGCGTCGTGCGCGACAGCGCATAGTCGCCGCGTACGTCACCGCCGAAGAATGGCGGCAGCAACAGGGTGCTGATGTTGTTGGCGTCCTCGTGATCGATGTCGACTCCCGCACTCAAGGTGACTGAAGGAAGGTCGTAGGTGGTAAGCCAACCGCTGCGCAGGTGCCAGTAGGACGTGTCCTCGATCGACGGCGGCACGAGCGGAAACACCCCCGGACTGTCGCGCTCCAGGTCGCGACGGTAGTACGTGCCGGTGATGCGATGGCGCCAACCGTCGCTCGTGCTCCATCGCAGGTCGGCGCCGAAATTGAACTCGGTGGCCTCTGTGTTGCGCAGGTCACCCGAACCGAACACCGGTCCGCCGGATGACTCCGGATAGTCATCGGCCTCCCACGAAGCAACGTGGGTACTGAGCTGGAGTGTCGCTGCTTCACCTACCGGCACCGTGAATCTGCCCTGCACGTTCGCCTGCCGGAACTCGTCGTCACCGATGTGGCCGTCTTGTTGCTCCCAATCGAATCCCAGGTAGTAGTCGCCGCCGCCGGCGAGCCCCGCCACCGAGGCGTCGGCGCGAAACAGCGCGTTGCCGCCTCCTTGCGCGGTCGCTCGTAGCTGAGGCTTCCGGGTGGCGCCACGGCGAGTGACGATATTGATGATCCCTGAGAGCGCCGTCGAACCGTAGAAGTAAGACAAGGGACCGCGCGCCACCTCGATGCGTTGCACGCTGGAGATCGGCAGGCTCGACAGGTTGACGGCGCCACCCTCGAGGTCCGTGGGGTCGTTGAGCGGCACCCCGTCGAGGAGCACGAGGACGAAGTTCGGATCACCACCGCGCAGTTGGATCGTCGTCGCGCCGCCGCGCGACCCGGAGGACAGGACGCGCGCCCCGGCGACGTATTCGAGCAACTCGGCGACGGTGCGCGCGTTGGCGGCGTCGATCGTTTCCTCATCGATGATGCTCACCGAAGCCGCAACCGAGTCCAAGGGGCGGGCGCGGACGATGATACGCTCCTGTACTTGGGTGCCTTGCTGCTGCGACTGCCCGGCACCGTGCACCGGTGCGGCGAAAGCCTCTGCGCGAGCCAACAACAGCAGCAGAGCGGAGCAGAGCATCCGCGCTGCCCGAAAGAGTCGCGGCCGGGAAAGAAACGAGGAGATCACGGCTATTGGGTCCCTCCTGCTGCGTGGCGTCCGTTCGGCGCGGTAGACTCCACCATGGCATCGAACCGGCCTCGAGCCCTGAGTGCCTTTCGTACTCTAGCAGGGTGCTGAAGAGTTCCCTGCTAGGACAATTGAAGAGGCACAGACGATGGACGATGCACCCGTGAAGCGCCGGCGGCAACCACCCGCCCGCTTCGATGTCGCCCACTGGTACCTACCCGACGAGCCACTGCTCGGCCTGGTAAAGGTCCCGAGCGGGAGCTTCAACATGGACGGCGGCGGCAACCCGCACCAGGTCGAACTGCCGGACTTCTGGATCGCTCGCTTGCCGACCACGGTGGCGCAATTCAGGGCCTTCTTGAGCGCAACCGGATTCCCACCCGGCAACCTCGAGTTCCTGAACAGCGGCGATGATCACCCGGTGAATTGGTGAGCTGGTACGAAGCCATGGCGTATTGTCGCTGGCTCGAGCTCGAGTTAGTGGCGCTCGCAGCCACCTCGATCGAGGA
>JADFNY010000327.1 GCA_022563115.1 Acidobacteriota bacterium
GAGTGCATCGATTTGCTGCTGCGCCACCTCGATCGACGCGCCCGGCCGCAAGCGCCCGATCTGCTCCCAGTTGTTGGAGTGGATCGCCTCGCGCTGAGCGTCGGTAAAGGCGATCGGCCGGTAGAAACGCGTCTCGCGGCTGCCAAAGAAGAAGTCCTCGGGCATCACCCCCACAATCGAGTGGAGCACGCCGTTGAGCCGCACGTCACGGCCGATGACCCCCTCGTCCCCGGCGTAGTACTGCTGCCAGGCGGCGTAGCTGAGGATGGTCTTTTGGTTGTTGCCGACGAGCCCTTCTTCCTCGGTGAAGATGCGGCCGATCTGGGGCTCGACGCGCAGCAAGCGAAAAAACGAGGGCGTGGCGTCGAGCCCGAGCACCTGCTCCGGGGTGTCGCCCTCGCCGATGGCCAGGCCCGCGCGGTTGTAGTTGGCGATCTCCTCGAAGGCGTCGGTCTTCTCGGTCCGATCGAAGTAGTCCGGCGCTGAGGCCCCGGCACGTGTCACACCGGCGCTGGGGTAGCTGTTGTGAATCAACATGATGCGGTCGGCTTCTTCGAACGGCAGCGAGCGCAGCAGAACCGAGTTGATGACGCTGAAGATCGCCGTGTTGGCGCCGATGCACAGCGCCAGCGTGAGGATCGTGGTGATCGCGAAGCCCTTGTCTTTCCACAGGAGCTTGGCGCCGAACTTGATGTCTTGAATGAGAGTCTCCATCTTCGGTCCTACGGCGCTGGCGCCGGAAGGTTCCCCCGGATCCCTCCAAACTCCGGGGGTTCAGATGCGCAGGTCGACGGCCCTAGGCACGGGCCGAGAGCCCCCTCACGGTCTTGCCTCCTGCTGGGCCAGCGCTGTGGTCCGCCACGGAGCCAGCGAGCGCGTGTACTACTGAACTAGCGGTTCCCTTCGCCCGAGGCCGAAATGCTCGCGTCAAACTCTTCCCTCATTCGTTGCACCAAGTTGTCTTCCATTCCATCGAGTTCGCCCATCACCACCTCAAGGAGATCGCCCGCCGCGGTGAGATCGCCCGGCGGGTTTTCCATCGGTGGATAGAGGAGGAATGACAGATGGTGAACGGCGCTGGCCGGTGCGGTTGTCGGGAGGTATCACCCATGACGTGCGTGTCGCCTCTTCTTCGCCGTGATTCCAGAGGTCGAGGCGGAACGCGCCCGGTGCGAACCAGATCTCCGCTCCGTGATCGTTCCAGCCGTCCTCGCGGTCGGAGAACGCTTCGCGCACGTGGAAGCCGCTGAGGCGTTGCCCCGAAGCGGCGATGGCGGGTCGAGGCGTTGGGGGAACGGCGGCCCAGACAACTAAGATGCCGACCACCGTCGCAATCCTGGCCGCGCCGTGGAGGCTCGCTGAACCCGACTATAAGGCAGCATTCATGCACCCACTCTAGAGTCCGGGGGAGTCGCGGGCCAGAGGAGCGCTGCGCCGGCGTTAGCCAGAGCACCCCATGTTCGCAGCTCCCCGTTGTCGAGCAGCTCGGGGTCGGCGGGTCAGGCGCGCGGCATCACTAGCAGGTGTGAGCAGTACGAAGTGGTGGAACCAAACCTCGGAGAGTCCAGGTCGCGAAGCTCGTCGCTGTGCGTGACTTTGGGGAAGGGAGTCATGGCGTCGTTTGGCGCTTCTCAAGGAGTGAAGCGGGCCGGCTCTGCTCCGCCCTTACCCCGTCGCCCCTCTACCGCTCCCCCGGCAGCACCAGCCGGTAGCGCTTCACCATAATCGTGCCGGCTTCGTCTTCGGCTGTAGCCACAACGTTGTCGTCGCGGATGTAGGGGGGTGGTGACCAGCGCATTTCTTCGGGCACGTCGACCCGACCGAGGTACCGACCATCGGGGCCAAATACTTCGACGACCGTCGGATCCCGCCAGCACGGAGACTCGCTGAAATCCGAATACGCACGTGCTCGCTCGTCACAGCCCTGCAGCCGTTCACCCTCTCCGGACCGCAATACCCATAGGCGGCCACTCCGGTCCGGCAGGAAGCGGTAAAAGGCCGGCTTGACCTCTAGGAGCTCTGACGCGTTCCAACTCGGGGAATCGACGATGCGGTCGCCGTGGAGCAGCGCCAAGAACCGTCGTGCGTACCAGTCGGCCTCGTCACCCGAGAGCCGGACGGGCTCCCCGGTGTTCTCCACCACGGTGCGATGACCGTCCGGGTGAATGATCTCGAAGCGATAGTCGGACGACACTCCACCGACCATGGCCCCCGAAGGCATCATGCCCCACACCAGGTCGGGCGCATACGGAGGACTCGTTCGACTGATCGCAACTCCACCGCTGGCCAATCGATGCTGAAGCTCGAGCTCGTCGCGCTCGAAATCGAATGTCGGTTGCGGGATCGGTTCTCCGGCCGGCCCTTCGCTACCGAACGCCTGCATGCCGTAGATCCACTGGCTCGGGTGGCCTTCCCGGCCCGTCGGAACCGACAAGTACGGAACCCCGTCGTGGGACACCATCATGGAAGCGGCGAGGGTCATGGCCGCCGGGGGCACAGCGAGGGTTTCGAGATGCTCACATTCTGCTGAGAACACCTCTATTTCGTTCCCGGCGTGGGCGAAGACGCGGCCTTCTGTGCTCGTCCCGAGCTCCAGATAGAGGGTCGAGGGGTCGAGCTCCCCAGGCCCCTGCCCGGGGCCGCCGCAGTCCACCGGGTGGTTCCCGCTCGCATCGTAGCTGCGGATCAAACGGAGCTGTGCGTCAAGTACAAAGATCCGACCCAGCGTCATGCTGACGCCGGCAAGAAAACCGAACAGCTGCTCCTCGGGTCCTTCCTCGACCCCGATCGACGCCTCCTCAACCAGCCTCGCCGTCCCACCCCACACAGATCCCGATTCGTTGACGACAGTGGTGACGTTGCCCTCGGGGGTGATCGTGCCGACCCAGGAGCCCCCGGCGTCGGTAGCGCTCTCCTGGGGGCCGCAGGCGAGCGCGGCAAGGGCAACGACGGACACGGCTACGATCGAGCGTAGGTTCATGCGCCGGAAGCTACGGCGGCTCGGTGAGCGCATCAAGCGAATGCCGGCGCTCGGGCGATGGTCTGCCGCTGACGCAGAAGGTCGTGCGGAACTTCATGCTGAAGTCGGCGCGTCGCGCCAATCTCGCCAACGGGGGCGTGCATGTGCTTCGGCACACGTTCTGTTCACACCTGGCGATGAGGGGAGCGCCCGCGAGGGCGATTCAGGAGCTGGCTGGTCACGCCGATCTGGGCACAACCCAGCGGTACATGCACCTGTCGCCGGCTGCGGTAGACGCGGCGATTCGGCTGCTGGAAGAGCCGGTCCCGAGCACAGCCGTTGGAGAAATACTGGAGAAGGGAGGTACCACAATCCCTAAGTCCAGTGTTTACAACAGATAAATGGTGGAGGCGGCGGGAATCGAACCCGCGTCCGAAAACCATCCGCGCGAAGCGTCTACATGCATAGCCCACCGCTTGAGCTTCGCGGCCGGCAAGCCGGGTGGGCCAGCTCAGCCTTCCGCTAGCCCGACTGGAATCTCGCCGCGACGCCGTCGGGCGTGACGCGCGGCACAGCCTATATAGCGACGTTCGGTCCTGGCCCCTATAGGCGAGAGCCTGGCGAACGCTGACCGGGGTTAAGCGGCCAGAGCTACCGGTTCGTTGGCAGTTGTTTTGAAGTACCCACCAGATTAACGAGCACGCAGGATACGCTCGGCATGCAGCCTCGGGCTTCAGAGCTCCCGTCGAAGCCTTTCGCCCCCATGCAGAGAGGATAGCACCGCCGCGTGGCCGTCTCCTATCCGGGGATCGCGACGCGCAGTGATTCAGGCGCCGCCCAAGACTAGCAGGCCGTGGTGCACGTGTGATGGGTCTGGTTACACCGCCTAGGGCGGCACCACGGCCTGTTGGCTAACGGTTGTCGAAAACGCTTGTGGAGTTCATCTCCCACCAGGTCCGCCACTGCTCCAGAGCTGCCTGATTGGTGGCGAGCTCTGCCTCCGGATCGTAGTCGAAGCGTTGCCCGGTAATGTCGCGCAGCACTTCGATGGCCTCGATCTGCAGCAGGATCGGCTGCTGTACCGCCAGCAACTCGAGCACCGCCTCGACGCCAAGCGGATCGCGGCGCTCCAGCAGCTCCTGCGCACCGCGCAGCGGCTTTCAGCCGATTTGACCGATGGGGCCTTCGCTCCTTTCGAAGGTCCCATCTAAACTAACAGCCATCTAACAATTCACCTCGCTTGATGTCGCCAATCACTGCGGTCTCTCCTAGCCGCTGCGGTCAGGTACGGACCGGGCGGGTGGATGAATGGGTGTGTACGACCCGCCAAGCACCTTCGGTCCAGCGAAACAGGAACGTCTCATAGCCGCGGCGATGCAGCTCATCACCGCTCGACGCGATGGTCGCCTTGACCTCGACGTCGCCGATCGCCCAGGCGAAGCCAGCCTCGAAGTGGACCTCGATGTTCGTGAGGTCCAGCTCGAGGCTCGAGAGGGAATCGCCCTCGGGCACGACGTGATGGTCGATGAGGTCGCGAAGTCCCTCGTTCTGGCGCCCGGACTCCACGCAACGGGCGCCCTCGAAGTCCAGGTAATGATGCTCGAACGGGGCGCCATCGGTGTTCT
>JADFNY010000328.1 GCA_022563115.1 Acidobacteriota bacterium
TACTGCTCTAGCTGCGCAAAGGCCACGGAAGAGGTCATGGATAGGTTTTGGGCATGGGAGTACTATTTCAGCTATCTCTCCCCGTGGTCCGATAGATGGGTTCCGGCCCTGGACCGCATGGAGTTTGATGGGACACATCCATCGCAGCTTACGAGTGTGCGATCTGAGGCTGAAGCCGCCGTTTCACAGGAGCAATACCTTGTCCGATATCCAGAAAGGGTAACTCAGTGGCGCACGCAAGGTGAGGTCACCGACGCAGATGTGCGGTCTAGCTGGAACGCGAATGCTAACAGGTGGGATGCACTCTATGACGATGACGGCGACCGGAACAGGCGCTATCAGAGTGATGAGCCGATGCTCGCACTGCTAGGGGATGCGCACTCTCAACGGGTACTGGATGTAGGCTGTGGCAATGGTTATCTCTGCCGCAAGCTCGCAAAGGCTGGGGCAATAATGACGGGTATTGATCTCGCCGATAGCTTCTTAGAGATAGCTGTGAAACGTGAGACAGATGAGAAGTTGGGCATCACCTACCACCACGGATCCGCGGCAGAAATGGACTTCCTCCCTGACTCCCATTTCGACAAGGCCGTCAGCAACTACGAGCACGCGGCGCGTCTCTACGCCGCCGGTGGCATGGACGCTCTCCTGCGGTACGTGAAGCATGTCGGTGTACGCGGAATGGCCGCCACGGTGGCGCGGCAGAACGAGCATATCGAGACCTTCGACGAGGCCTGGAGGATCATCGCCGAGACCCATTGGGATCCCGAGTTCAACGGCGTCGACTGGGACGCGGTGCGTGAGGAGTTGCGGCCGCGCGCCGCCGAGGCGGAGTCGATCGCCGAGCTGCGTACCGTCATTCGCGACATGCTCAGCCGTCTCGGTCAGTCGCATTTCGCCCTCTGGCCCCGCGAGGCGCTCGGAGACCTTCGGGGCGACGACGACGGAGCCGGCGGCGGTGGCGATCCGGGATTCGAAGTGATGCTGGTAGACGATCAGTTCGTCGTCTCGGTAGTGGACCCCGAGGGGCCGGGTGCGGCGGCCGGCGTGGCTACAGGCTGGATCCTGCAACGCGTCGACAGCCATGAGATCGAGGGCAGTGCCGTACCCGAGGTGGAGGACATTGACGAGCACACGGTGCGGGTCGAGGTCCAGCGTGCGATGCAACGCCGGTTGTCTCGATCTCCCGGCGACACGATCGAGCTGGGCTTCCTCGACGAGGACGACGAGCCGCGATGGGTCCAGATCGAGCTCGCCCCTCCCGCCGGCCAGCTCAGCCAGTTCGGCAACCTGCCGCCGATCTTCGCCACCCTGGAGAGCGAGGTGCTACGAGCAGAGGTCGACATCGACGTCGGCGTCATTGCTTTCAACATCTGGCTTCCTTCCGTTATCCGGCCGTTTGACGAAGCCATCGATACCATGCGCCACGCCGACGGCATCATCCTCGACCTGCGCGGCAATCCGGGCGGGCTCGGCGGCATGGTGATGGGCGTGGGCGGCCATTTCGTCGACGAGAACCTCTCGCTGGGCACCATGCGGATGCGCGAAAGCGAGCTCGACTTCGTCACCAACCCGCGCCGCGTCGATACCTCGGGCGCTCTTGTCGAGCCCTACGCGGGGGCGCTCGCCATCCTGATCGACAATACGAGCGCCAGCACCTCGGAGGTGTTCGCCGGCGGCCTGCAGGCGATCGGCCGCGCCCGCGTTTTCGGGCAGCGCTCGATGGGGGCGGTGCTGCCGTCGATGATGGACGAGCTGCCGAACGGTGATGTCTTGCAGCACGCCTTCGCCGATTTCGTTATCTCGCAGACCGGGGTTCGCCTCGAGGGCCGCGGCGTCATTCCCGACGAGGTAGTGCGCGTGACTCGTGACGACTTACTCGAGGGCCGAGATCCGACGATGGAGGCTGCGGTAGAGTGGATCGTGCGGCAACACTGACGGCCGTTACCCAACCGATGACGAATGTTCCTCCAACGACTTTCCAGGAGACCTCACATGCAACAGCGAATCCATCATCTGAGCGCCGCGGCTGCTGCCGTTCTCTTCTTGGCCGCGGGCGCAGCAGGCGCCGTCCCCTTCCTGCCGCAGGAGTTGCCGCCGGCCCAGGAAGTCATCGCCCGCTACGTCGAAGCGATCGGGGGTGCGGAGGCGATCCGAGGGCATTCGTCGACCCATGGGCGCGGCACCATGGAGCTGTTGGGGCAGGGGATCCGGGGCGAAGTGCAGATCTACGCCGCCGCCCCCGACAAGTCTCTGCTCGTGGTGAGCTTCGCGGGCCTGGGCATCGAGATCAGGACCGGATACAACGGTGAGGTAGCATGGTCGACCGATCCGATGACCGGCGAGCGGATCCTGCAGAGTGACGAGCGCCAGCAAATGGTCGACGAGTCTGACTACTACGCGGACCTCCACGATCCCTCCGAGTTCCAGTCGATGGAGACAGTGGAAATGACCGAGTTCGCCGGGCGCTCAACCTACAAGGTAAGGCTGGTCTACAACTCCGGTCGCGAGAGTTTCGAGTACTTCGACGTCGAGAACGGGCGTCTGGTCGGCGAGGAAGGCCTGCAACACTCGCTCATGGGGGCGATCAACGTGCGCTCGTTCGTCAGCGACTATCAGCAGTTCGGCGACATCATGGTGCCGACGAAGATCGTCCAGGAGCTCGGGCCGGGGCAGACCGTGCAGCTCACGATCTCGTCGATCGAGTACGACAACGTCGATCCGTCAACGTTCGCGCTGCCGGCTTCGATCGAGGTGCTGATCCGCTAACCGGCCGTGTCAGGACTCTGAGACGCGCCCCCATGCGTGTTGCGGCCCAGCCGTGCCTCTGGGGAAGCCTGGGGCAAGCGGGTTGAGCAGGGTGCCGAGAACCCCCCGGGAGTTTCTCAGCGCCCTGCTAATATCGGAGCATGAACCCAGGGTGCATGGCGCGTGTCTTCGGCCCCCTTGTCGTTGCTCTGGCGGTGGCGGGATCGGTCAGCGCGAGGGGGTACGGCGGTCAGGCGGCGAACCAACGCCAGCAGATGCCCGTTTATCACGCTGGCGTCGACCTCGTCGTTCTCAACGTCGCGGTGCTCGATGATGACGGCGAGCCGGTCATCGGGTTGACGGCCGAGGACTTCAGGTTGTCCGAGGACGGGATCGTGCAGGAAGTCTCGCTATTTGCCTCCTCGAGCAACACACCCCTCGACGTCGCCCTCGTCCTCGATATGAGCGGCAGCATCGCGGTGAGCGCGCCGACTGTGAAGCAGGACGCCAAGGCGTTTCTAGCGGCGCTCGACGCGGGGGACTGCGTCTACTTCGTTCCGTTTCGAGACGACGTGCACCCGGGCACCTGGTCGGCGCCCGACGAGCCGGCGCTCATCGGACTCCTCGATCGCCTTCCCCTGGGGGGCGGCACGGCGCTCTACGACGCCCTGTCGCGGGCGCTGTCGAACGTCGACCGTACGCGCTACGCGATCTTGCCGGGGGACGACGGGTTCGGTGACGAGCCGCGGTTCGACGGGTCCTACTGCGGCGCCCCTTTGCCGTCGCCTCACCTCGGGATCCCCGGAAGCATACGGCGCACCGCGCTCGTTGTTCTCAGCGACGGTGGCGACGAGCACAGCCTGTCGACCTACGCCGATACGCTGGTGAGCTCGTGGTCGAGCACGGTGCCGATCTTCTCGGTCGCCGTCGGTGACGCGCTGGCGCCCCGCAGACGCTCTGTAGGGGGCTTGGGGACGCGGACGAACCGGATGTACCGGAGGATACGCGCCCACAGCGAGGCGCTCGAGAACCGGCTCGGTCAGCTCGCCCACATTACGGGAGGGCGTCTGATACTCGGCCGCGGGCGTGACCGGGTGCAAGAGGCCTTCGACGAAGTGGTCAAGATGCTGCGCTCCTCGTATCTGGTCGGCTACAACGCGCCGCCGGAAGACGGCAATACTGGGATCTTCAGTCTGTCGTGGCATCGCGTCGACGTCGAGATTCTCGACCATGACGTCGAACTGTTCGTTCGTCCCGGCTATTACCGGAGCCCGTACGACACGGACGGCGCCGCTCGAATCGTCCGCGAGGCGCCGGCGCTGGTTGCCGCCGGGCGACACGTTGAGGCGCTCGAGCAACTCGATCTCGCCGTCCACCTCGATCCGGGCTACTGGCCGATCTACTTGCAGCGTGCGCGCGCCCTGTTGCGCAACGATCGCCTCGAGGAGGCGCGTGACGCACTTTCGCGCGAACGCCTCATTGTCGACAACCATCACCTTGACGGTGCTGTAGTCGGTGTAGGACACGTCTCTCTCCCGCCGTTTCAATTGCCGTCGCCATGCCAATTCCCAATCCAGTCCTCGATGGCCTCGGCGGGCATTGGCTTGGCAACAAAATAACCCTGGACGACGTCGACCCCGAGTGAGGCCACGAGGTCCCACTCGGCCTGGGTCTCGACGCCCTCGGCGACGATCGACAGTTCCAAGTCCCTGCCGAGACCGACGCTCGACACCAGCATCGCCCGGGCCTCGTCGTCGGCCGGTGCGCCGGCGACGAATTCCCGGTCTATCTTGAGCTCGGTGAAGGGT
>JADFNY010000329.1 GCA_022563115.1 Acidobacteriota bacterium
CCGAGCTGTTTTTCGCGAAGCTGCCCGTGCCGCTTCGAGATGTCGAGCACGATGTCTTTTTCCATCAGGCCCGTTGCGCCGACGGCGCCGACTTCCGAGCCGCCGTGTCCCGCGTCGATGACGATGGTGCGGAATCCCTGTTGCTGTGCGCCCGCGCCCGTCGGCGAGGTCACGAACACGACGATCGCGGCAATCGCGACCCATGGGATCCCAAACACACGCCACCGTCGAAGCGGTAAATACGGTCCGCTGTCGCTGTTCATGCGCGTCTCACCGGGGGTCGAATTATGGGCCCCCGATCCCGGCCGGATCTGTGAACCCAATGCACTCCACCCTAGCCTTTTATCCTAGCAGGCCGTGGTGGAAGTTTGAGGGTCTGGCCCGTGGGGTCGGCGAAGATCTACCGTTATATCCCGTGCGGCGGGACGATTCAAAAGTAGTCGGCGAGACGCCGCAGGCCCTCGACGATGTCCGCTTCTGTGGCGGCGAACGAAAGGCGCAGAAAACGCGAAGCCTCTTGGCCGAACGCCACGCCGGGGACGGTGATGACGTTGGTCTTATCGAGGATGTCCAGCGTCACCTCGAGGCTGTCGCCGCCGGGAGCCGCGTCCAGGAGCACGAAGAAGGCGCCCTCAGGCTCGACCCGGGGGAGGCCGAGTTGATCGTCGATCGTGTCCAGCATGAGTCGTCGGCGGCGGTCGAAGTCAGCACGTGTGCCTACGGCGCGCTCTTCCGCGTCGTCGCCGAGGGCGCGAAGGGCGGCGCGTTGCGAGAGCGTCGGGGCGCAGGTCACCGAGTGTTGGTTGACAGCCGTGATGGCGTCGATGAACTCCGGCGGCCCGACCACCCAGCCGATGCGCCACCCGGTCATCGCTTCGGTTTTCGACAAGCTGTTGACCACCAAACCACGATCGGAAACGTCGAGGAACGACGGGCACGGCCCACCGTAGTGGAACTCGTGGTAGACCTCGTCGGAGATCACCATCAGGTCGTGGGCATCGGCGAGGGCCGCCAGGCTCTGGAGCTCCGATTCGGGGATAATACGTCCGGTCGGGTTCGACGGGCTGTTGATGACCACCGCCCGGGTCTTGTCGGTGATCAACGATGCGAGCGCGGCGGCGGAAAAGCGGAAACCGTCATCAGCCGCCATCGGGTAGCGGACCGGGCGGGCGCCGGCGAGCGAGGTAATCGCCTCATAGGTCGGAAACCCGGGGTCCGGCACCAGGACCTCGTCGCCGGCATCGACCGAGGCGAACATCGAGCCCAGCAGACCGCCGTTGGCGCCCACCGTGACGCACACCGAATCCGCTGTGTGCTCTCCGGGAGCGCGCTCGGCGATGAGCTCCCGCAGTTCCCGGATCCCGCCGTTGAACGTATAGCGGAGCTGTTCGGTCTCGAGGACGGTGCGCGCCGCATCGACGATCACCGCCGCGGTGGCGAACGCCGGTTCGCCAAGGCCGAGGTTGATGGCGTCGGGTGGGGCCTTCTCGAAGACCTGGCGGATGAGCGACAGCGAGACCCCATCGAGGCGCCGGGCCACGCCACGACGATCGCTCACGATCGCAGCGCTTGCTCCAGGGCGGTGGCGGCGGCGGTGCTGTCGTCGCGGTACTTGACGATCAGCGGGCTGTACACCTGCAGGCCGAGCTCGTCGGCGTAGACGCCGGGAGCCGGTCGGCTGCCGGGCACCACCACAGCCCGTGGTGGGATCACCAGCGGCTGGTCGTCGGTGGCTCGCAAGACGAGCTCGTTTGGCAGGTCGTACACCGGCGTAGACGCGGTCAGCACGGTGCCGGCGGCGATGACCGCCTCGCGGCCGACGACAGTTCCCTCGTAGACGCCGCTGTTGCCGCCGATGAGGACGTCGTCTTCGACGATCACCGGTAGGGCGCCGATAGGTTCGAGGACCCCGCCGATCTGGGCGGCGGCTGAAACGTGCACCCGCTTGCCGATCTGAGCGCACGAGCCGACCAGGGCGTGCGAATCTATGAGCGTCCCGTCGTCGACGTAGGCGCCGATATTGACGTACATCGGCGGCATGCAGATCACGTCGCGGCCGATGTACGCGCCCTCGCGGATCGAGGAGCCGCCCGGAACGACGCGGACGCCTTCGTCGTCGTCGAAGCGCCGCGCCGGCAGGGTGTGCTTGTCGACGAAGCCGAGCGGACCGGCGTCGGCGGTGCGCTCGTTGCGGCCGAGCCGGAACCCCACCAGGATGCCCTTCTTGACCCAGGCGTTCGTCTGCCAGCCGTCGGGGCCGGGCGAGGCGGCGCGCACGGTGCCGCTGCCGAGGGCGTCGCGGAAGGCGACGAAGGTCTCGGTGGCGCTGTCGGGAAGCTCGTCGGCGCCGAGCTCGAACAGCGATTCGATCTCGTCACGCAGCTCATCGGGCGTCATCGATGTCTCCTAGCGTGCTGAAGAACTCCCGCGGGTTCCGTTGCGGGCCAAGATCTCGTCGAGCACGCTGCCGAACTCGAAGCAGCCTTTCTTGCCGACGATCCACTGGGCGGCCAGCAGGGCGCCGGCCGCGAAGCCTTCGCGGCTGCGAGCCGTGTGGGTGAGCTTTACGGTGTCGGCGGTGCCATCGAACCCTACGGTGTGCTCTCCGAAGGCGGTGCCGGCCCGCAAGCTGGCGACGTGGAGCGCTTCGGCGTCGATTGCTGCCTCGGGATTGCCGGCCTGGATGGTTTTCTTGGCGCTGATGGCCTCGGTCACAAGACCGGCAAGGTGCAACGCGGTGCCGCTCGGCGCGTCGACCTTGTTGCGGTGGTGGTGCTCGAGGACATAAGGGTCGTAGTCGGCGTGCTCGCCGATCGCGTCGAAGAGCCGCGCCGCGTGCTCGGCGATGCGAAAGAACAGGTTGGCGCCGATCGACAGGTTGGCGCCGTACACGACGGCGGCGTCGCGCTCGTCGACGAGTCGTCGCACCTCGTCGATGCGGTCGTCCCACCCGGTAGTACCGACGACCAGGGGAACACCGACATCGGTGGCTCGATCGATATTCTCGAACACCGCCGTCGGAACGCTGAAATCGATCGCCGCGTCGATCGATGCGAAGGCCGCGGCGGTGATCCCGGCCCCCGCGGGGTTGTCGTCGGCATCGAGGCGCACGCCGACCTCGTGACCTTGGGCCATCGCCAGGCGTTCGACTTCGTGCCCCATGCGCCCGTAGCCGAGCAGCGCCAGCTTCACGGGGCCGCCTCGGCGTCGACGAGAAGCTCGACGACATCATCGACGTCGAGCTCGAAGCGGTAGCTGTTCATGTCGAGCCTTCCGGCGTGGGAGAAGTCGATGCCCTCGGTCTCCAGGAGTCCCTGTTGTCGCCCGGGCCGGTTCCCCGCCGCGCGGTCGGTCGAGCAACCGCCGGCGGCGTTGACGACGCGATGCCACGGCACGTCGGATGGGCAATCGTGCATCGCCCAGCCCACCGCACGCGGTGTCAGCGGGCGGCTGCACAGCGCCGCAACCTGGCCGTAGTTCATCACCCGGCCGGGCGGAATCAGCCGCACGATCTCGTAAACTTCCTCCCAGGCGTTCGAATCGGTCACCGGCTCTCCGTTTCCGCTGCGATGCTAGCAGGCACGGACTGCTAACAGGCCGCCGATGAGCGATTTGCAAAATGCCTCTGGCGTGGCGTAGCTTCGCTCTCGAAAGGATCTCGAGATGACCTGTCGGATGATGTGGGTGGTCTTGATCGCGGTGCTGGTTGCCGGGTGCGAACCGCAACCGTCGCCGCTGCCGATCGTCGGGACGCTGGAAAGAGATCGCCTCGAGTTGGTCGCCGACGCGCGCGAGCGTATCCTCGAGGTTCTCGTCATCGAGGGCGACGTCGTCGAAGCTGGCGACGTCCTCATGCGCCTCGACCAGAGCCTGTACAACTCCGATTTATTGCAGGCGCGGGCGACGTGGGATCGCGCCGAACAACGCCTGGCCGAGCTCATTCGCGGGCCGCGCACGGAGCAAATCGAGACCGCGCGTGCCGAGCTCGAGGCGCTCGAGAACACGCTGGCAACGGCGCGCCTCGAGTACAACCGGGTTCGAGCCTTGGTCGAGGAGCGCATCTCCGCCGAGGCGCGCCTCGATCGCGCCGACGGTGCCGTGAAGGTTGGCACCTCCAACGTCCACGCCGCCGAAGCCCGACTCGCCGAGTTGCTCGAGGGCACCACCCTCGAGGAGCTGGGCCAGGCACGGGCCTCGGTCGCCGAGTCCGAAGCCATCTACGCGCGCATCCAGCTCCTTGCCGACCGCCTCGTCATCCACGCCCCGCGCGCCGGCAGAATCGACGCGATCCCCTACAAGCTCGGCGAGCGGCCGCCCATGGGCGCGACCGTCATCGTGATGATGGCCGACGGTGCCCCGTACGCGCGGGTGTACGTTCCCGAGCCGCTGCGCGCTGGCGTCATTCCCGGGTTGGCTGCCTCGATCGTCGTCGACGGCGTCGACGGCACGTTCGCCGGTTCGGTGCGCTTCGTCTCGGCGGACGCCGCGTTCACGCCCTACTACTCGCTGACGCAGCGTGACCGCAGCCGCTTGAGCT
>JADFNY010000330.1 GCA_022563115.1 Acidobacteriota bacterium
GCGTCTTTTCGAGCGGGACGATCGGGTTCGCGACGTAGAACGCCGAGCCGAGCAGCCCCGATTCCTCGGCGGTGGTGGCGATGAACAGCGCCGATCGCCGCGGTGCGGGGGTGGTATTTTTCCACGCCTCAGCGATCTCGAGCAGGCCGGCGGCTCCGGTGGCGTTGTCGAAGGCACCGTTGTAGATGTCATCGCCGTCGATCGGATCGCCGACGCCGAAGTGGTCCCAGTGGGCCGTGAAGATGATGTACTCGTCGGCGTATTCCGGATCGGACCCGGTCACCGCGCCCACGGCGTTGTATGAGGTGACGGTTCGTAACGTGTTGTCGAGGTGGGCGCCGGCGATCAGCCCGAGGTCGACGGGCTCGAATCCCTCGATCGCGGCAGCGGCGGCCATCTCGTCGAGGCTGTGGCCGGCGGCGGCGAACAGGCGCTCGGCGGTCTCCCACGAGATCCAACCTTGGAGCGGCGACGGCGGCGTCGAGCCGCTCGCGCGCGGCACATGGAGCTGCTCGCCTGTCCATCCTTGGATCACGTTCCAGCCGTATCCTGCCGCCTCGGTGTCGTGAATGAGCAGCACGCCGGCGGCGCCCTGGCGGGCGCCCTCCTCGAATTTGTAGGTCCAGCGGCCGTAATAGGTCATGGCGTCGCCGCCGAAACGGTCTTCATCGGCCAGCGGCGGGTCGTTGACGAGCATCAGCAGGATCTTGCCGGTCATGTCCATACCGGCAAAGTCGTCCCAGTTTTCTTCGGGAGAATCGACGCCGTAGCCGACGAAGACCAGGCCGCCGGCGACATCGAGGACGTCCTGGGGAGTCGTCGTCCAGGTGACGAAGTCGTCGCCGTAGCTGGTTTCCAACCGCGCCGCCGCGGTCGTGCCGACGAATGTCAGGTACGCCGTCCGGGGATGGGCGGCGATCGTCATCAGGCCCACCTGCTGGAAGAACCGTGGGGAGCTTGCGGGTGCTCCCGGCAGCTCCGCATCGCCCACCGGCTCGAGGCCGATGCGCTCGTAGGCAGCTTGCAAGTATTCCAGGGTCGGCAATTCACCGGGACTCGCCGGGGCACGCCCCAGCATCGAATCGTCGGCGAGCTCGCGCGTGTAGGTGGCGAGATCTTCGGCCGTGATGCCGTTGGCCCGCGGCGCGTCGTCGGCGGGCTGAGGGGTGACGGGTTCTGTTGGCTCGCTACCGCAGGCTGCCACAGCTCCGGCGAAGACGATGCCTATCGAGACGAGGAGGATCCGGGAGTTTTTCAGCACCCGGTTAAAGTTCATCTCATTGTCCTGGAAAATAGGTTTGAGGCACACATCGATCCCCCCGGGAGCAACGAGGGCAGGTCGATGATATCGCGGCTGGGTTGGAGGCGTTTTTCTACGGTACGATGCGGACACACAGCACTGCCGTCTTGCGCCAGCTTGCGGGGGGAGGCCGGGGTCGGGCGCCGCTTGGCGATCCGAAACGACGACCAAATGGGCAACAAGAAACAGTTCGGGCGCTACGAGGTCGGCGAAACGATCGGTCGCGGTGCCATGGGGGTCGTCTACCTGGCGGAGGACCCGGTGATCGGTCGCAAGGTCGCGATCACGGTTGTCGAAGGGCTGGAGGGGCTCGAGAAGGATGCTCGGCTTGAAGGAGGGCGTGGGCCTGCCGGCCGATCCGTCAGTCGGGGAAGGTCAGTGTGAAACCGGCGTACACGAGCCGCGGCGCCCCGTAGGCGAGCACCGGAGCGCGCTTGATCTCGATCGCCTCGTCGAACAGATTTTCGACCCGAATCGTGAACTGTGCCGCATCGATGATCGGGATCTCGATCGACGCGTCAACGAGCACCGCCGCCGCTAGCGGCAGCAGGTTGAGATCGTCCTCGAACTGCTCGCCGATGACTCCCACCGAGAGGCTGCCGGCCCACCCCGGGCGGGAGCGGTACCAGAGCGTCGCTCGCGTGCGGTAGGTCGGCACCTGGGGCAACCGGTTGCCGACGGTGGTGGCCGGGTCGGTCCCGGGGATGGCCTCGCGGATGAACGAATCGAGCCGGGCGTAGGCGGCGCTGATCGTCCACTGCTCGGCGAAATCGAGGCGGCCGTTGATTTCGACGCCGCGCGCGGTTGCGGCGCCGAGGTTCTCCCGCCGCCGCCTGATGAAGTTGGGAGAAACGCTCACCGTGGCGTTGATGATGGCGTCGTCGAGGTTGTTCCAATAGAAAGTACCGTCGACCGTGAGCCTCGCCGAGGATGCGCCGATCGGACCGCTCCAACCGCCCCCGGCCTCGGCGCCCCAGAGACGTTCCTCGATGAGGTCCGGATTGGGCGAGGTCGCCACATTGCCGACCCGGAACTGGCGGTAGAGCTCGTTGAGCGTCGGAGCACGGAAGGCGCCGTACCCCGCCCCCCTCAACGTCACGCCGCTGGTCGGGCGCCAGGAGACGCCGGCGCGCGGTGACACGGCGCTGGCGCTGCGAGGATCCCCCGCCGCGTCCTGCGGTTCGTTGTGCCAGGCATCGACCCGCAATCCGGCGCTTACCGTCACGTCGGGCGACGCTTGCCAGTCGATGGCGCCGAAGCCGCCGCCGGAGTTCTGGATCCCGCCGGGCGTTCGGGTGGAGCTGTTGAAGACAACGAATTCCTTGCTGTGCCCGTGGACGCGGCGCCAGTCACCGCCGTAGCTGACCTTGCCGCTCGTTCCGCCGAACGACGACCAGCCGTACCCACCGGCGCCGAAGTCGGTGGCCGGTACGCGCTGCAGCAGCACCTGCCGCTCGCTGTTGCGGTCGGTGGCTACGCTGCTGAAATCGCTCTCGAACACCTGGCTGCGGGCCAGGCCGTAGACATTCCAGCCCCGGTTGCCGCTTACGGTGACGCCGTTCCACGTCGCACTCACGCCGCCGTAGCTGGTGTTGTTGTTTTGCAGGGCAGTTCCGTTGCCGCGTATCTCGCGTAGTCCGTCGACGTTGATCGTCAGGCCGCCGAAGTCGACCCGCAGCCGGGCGGCCTGGTTGTTGGATGAGATCGGCTCGTCGACGCTGCCGCGCTCCTCCGGGGCCGTCTGGATGTAGCCGGCGGTATTGAATAGCTGGGCGCTGGCAAACATCGAGCCGCCGCCGAACGTTCCACCGGCGGCGACGCCGAAGCGAACCGTCGACTCGTTGCCGGCGAGGACCTGCATCTGCAGGTTAGTTTCCATTTGCTTGCGGGTCACGAATTGCAGCACGCCGCCGAGCGCCTGGTTGCCGTAGGGGGCCGAGCCGCCGCCGAGCGCCACCTCGATCTTCTCGATCGCAAGCAGCGGCACCCGATCCCAGTACACCCAGCCGCCGAACGGATCGTTCATCGGGATGCCGTCGACCAGCACCAAGGCGCGGCTCACGCCGCTGGGGGCGATACCGCGCAGGTTGAGCCCCTGTGCGGTCGGATGCGAGTCGCGGCTCGAGGTACGGCGGAACAGGCTCACCGCCGGCGACGACCGCAACGCCTCATCGATGACGATCGCCGGCGCCTGCGCGAGATCCCGAGCCTCCCAGGTTGTTGCCGCCACCGGAAGGTCCGACAGCCGCACCGGCAGCCGGGTAGCGCTCACCGTGATGACCTCGACGCGACGCTGCCCAACGGCATCCTGAGGCGTCGCCGTGGCGCTCTGTTGCGCAGGTGCGGCGATGGTGGCCGCCGGCAGCATGACGCCCAACAAGGTCAAAGTAATCGTTGCCCGTCTGCAAGATCGATGGTTCATGGCGGCAAATGCTAGCGTCCCGAGAGGAGCGCCGCCATCCGTTGGACGTCGACGTTGCCGCCCGACAGGATGACGGCGACCCGCGCTCCCGGCTCGATGGGAATTCTTCCGTTCATCAGCGCTGCCATCGCCGCCGCTCCGGCGGGTTCCACAAGCAGCTTCAGGCGCTCGAGGAGCACCGCTATGGCGGCGCGGATCTCGACGTCGGTCACCGTCACCACGCGCTCGACGGCACGCTCGACGATGGCCAGGTTGAGCTCCCCGACGAAGGGTGGCGCGAGCCCGTCGGCGATGGTGTCGAGGTCCTCGAGCCGGACCACCGATCCGGCGTCCAAGGCCGACGTCATGGTCGCGGCGCCTTCCGGTTCGACCCCGAAGACACGGGTCCCCGGAGACAGAGCCTCGAAGGCCGTCGCGACGCCCGCAATGAGCCCGCCGCCGCCGATTCCGGCGACGACGGCGTCGAAGGGCGCAGCGGAGCTGTCGACGATCTCCAGGCCGACGGTGCCGTGGCCGGCGATCAACATCGGGTCGTCGAACGGGTGCACCAGCGTCAGGCCACGCTCCTGTTGCAGTTCCTGCAGCTTCTCGAAGGCGGCGTGAACGTCGCCATGCAGGACGCATTCGGCGCCATAGCCGCGGGTCGCCTCCACCTTGCTGGCGACCGCGGTCTCCGGCATGACGACGACGGCCTCGACCCCCAGGCGGGCGGCCGCATAGGCGACGCCTTGGGCATGGTTGCCGGCCGAGATCGTGATGATCCCCCGATCGGCGGCCTCGCGATCGAGTGTGGCGATCCGGTTTAAGG
>JADFNY010000026.1 GCA_022563115.1 Acidobacteriota bacterium
CAGCACGGCGACGGCATCGAAGAACTTGCAGAGGGGATGGGCAGGCTGGGTGGTGAAGGCGCTGCCGCGTCAATCATCGGGTCCGTCCTTGACCGCGTGGCATCCGAGTTGTGTGAGAACACCGAACGCCGCCCGGCCAAAGAAGGCGGCTAGGTTTCTGTCGGAGCTGTCGGCGGCTGTTTGTCTTTTCCGTTGCTGTGCGAGAGTGCCGCCGCCTGGCGTAAATCCGCTTCGATCCTATTCAGGTCCTCTGTGATATCTTCTCCCCGGCTGTGCTTCAGGGCTGCCGTCCACAAATCAGCAAGCCGGTCATTGCCGGTTGCCTCGCGGACTTGCTTCACTATTTCGCCGTCGCTTAGTTCTTCGACACTCACCTTTGACTTCTGGTCGGTGTAGCCGAGAATCTTTGCTTGTTGGGCCTTTGCCTGGTGCGCCGCTGCCAGCCCACCGCGCTCTGGATTGGCCTTGCCCATTTCAAATATGGATTGCAGGTCTTCAACGATCTGGTCCTGCGATAAGCCGTGCGCAACGGCAAGCTCGGTCCGGACCTCAACGAGTCGTTCCTGCACGCTGGCGAGTTCCAGCAGGTTCCTGGCCGATTGCTTCGCGCCCTTTACCTCTTCGCCGTACACAGCTTTGTAGGCGCGTGTGCCGTTGCCATCCTTGACGTATTCCGCGACAAACGCCTCGTGTCTCGGGTTCTTCAGTTCGGGCATATTGAAATGTCCTTGCTACTGGTTGCTCCGCGCTTAGACCGGCTCCATACTGTAGAACCGCGTTAAGCCCGGGTGCCCCGCGCCATGGGCTGCGTCGTACCGGAGCGCAGCCTCGAAAGTCCGGGCCGTCTCCGTCTCCAATATTTCTGCACCCTCGATAAGGGGCTGAGCCGGGCGATCCTCAGGGAGCGGGTCGTGCGGGTTACGCTTCCACACCGCGCTTTTTCTTTTTCCGCTTCTTTGGCTTCGGCTTCGACCGCTTGATCGGCCCAAGGATGCCGAGGCCGTCTCCTTCTCCGCCGGAGAAAATTCCGGGCTTGCCTTTGGGGAAAATGCCGGGCGGCTTTCGTGACATAGGCTCTCTCTAATTGATCGCAGCACTTGCCGGCGGTGTTGGTCTGGTCAGATAGTTTTTGTTCCCCCACACTTCGAAAGAGTGGCGCGTCGCCCCTTGGGTGCTAGTCTGTTCAATTGGCAGTGGATATGAGTCGGTGAGTGTCACCATCACGGAGATAAGGGATGCCGGGCAAAATGAGTGAGTCGGTAAGCCTCGGGGTGCCGTGCCCGGAGTGTGGCGAGAAGACTGAGAAGAACCTCGCTTGGCTTGAAGCTCAGACGGCCATTACTTGTCGCTGTGGGTCTCTCATCCCAGTGACCGTTGGCGATGGTGAGGCCGCGATGATGGTCAAGAAGTTCTCTGACGTCTGCCGCCAGCTCGACCGACATGGCCGAAAGCTCGGCTAGGCAGGCAAATGCCCGAACACCGTCATCAGCGTCGTCGTAGACGCTCACATTGCCACCTTTGAGGTTTCTCTTCACCGCTGCACCTCCTTTACCAAAGGGGAGCTGCCGCTCGGCCCGACCGCCGATAAGGTTGGAATTTTCCTGGGAGGGAAGGCCGGCGGCCAAAGGACCGGGGCCGAGCGGCGAAACAGAATGGCCGGACGTCACATGGCCCGGCGAAGGCAACCCCCCGGCCTGTCGCTGGCCGTGTACAAAGCGTACCGTTTTCTTGTCCGCGCCATCACCAACTCCAACGCCTGTGTGGCAGTTATCCTAGGCTGCCTTAGCACGGTTGGACTAAAAAGTCCAGTAAGTAGGCCGTTACGGACATGTCAGACACGTCACAGGGCCCTTTCGTGTCCATATAGGGCATATTCACATGGAGAGCCGACTTGCGCGCTGGCGGGCCGCTGTCAGGGGATAGCGAGCCCTTCTGTGCCGATCCGGCCCCGCGCAACCGGCTCGAAACCACAGTGGCCGAATCCGGTTCAGGTGCCGACCGGCTGGGGGGGGTGTAGGCTTCTCACATGCCAATTGATCTTGCCGCAGCACTGCCACAACTCCTGCCGCGCGCTATTGAGTGGGTCGAGGCACAACAGGCCAAGGTTCAAAGACTTGGGACGCCCCTCTCCCTCGACGGCATTGCCCTAGCGCGGGCGGTCGGTGTCGTTCTCCCGGAGATGGTTCGCGTTGCCCTGGTTGACCGCTTGCCGCGACCCGACGATCCCGAACTCCGGGAAGCAGCCCTTCAAGCCGGGCTCCTTAATCCGGGCACCTTCGGGATTACGTTCGGCCACGCCATTTATATCCGCAGCGGCCACCTAGCTAACCGGCTCCTGTCCCACGAGTGCCGGCACGTCCACCAATACGAATCTTTGGGGTCGATAGCCGCGTTCCTACCGGTCTATCTTCAGCAGATCGTGGAACACGGCTACGACAACGCACCGTTTGAAGTCGATGCTCGGGCGCATGAGCGGGATGCTCCTTAACGGATCGGCATATTTGTCGAAACCGCGTCGTGCGGCCGGTCGGGTTGAGCAAAAGCTGAACCCGGCGGGCACTTCAGCAACGTCGTTACAGTTCTGTTGCGCCGTTTGGTTCGTGCAGCGCGAAACCGCGTCATTGAATCGGGGGCACCTTCAATCCTAACAGGTCTGTTATCATTGAGGCGCCCGGGCAGGTTGAGGAATAACCCATGCTCAAGGCCTGGCTGGACGAGAACCTTCCCCCGTTGGTCGAGCGCCTGGTCAAGCGCGAGATCGTCAAGCTTGGGCACCGCAACTAAAACCCGACGCGGTTATCGACTACGCCAAGCGGGTGAAGGACCATGCGCCCGATTTGTGAGCCTGGTCCCAGTCCAACTCAGGCGGTTTGATTTGGACGACAGTGCGCAGTCCCTGCGCGGGGGGACTTTACGGCAGCGGCTGCGAGCGGAACCAGTACCGGGACAGCTAGGCGTACTCGGACGGCTCCTCCTCTTTCGCCGACGCAGTGACAATCTTGCTGACCGCCGGATCGGGTTTAGCGCTGTTGTCGATAGCCTCCTCGGACACCTGCCGACCCTCGATACCGACAACCACTGGAGGAGGGCCCAGCGCCGATCCTTCGCCGAAATACCGGGTGGGGACGGCTCACCAATGCCAATCGCGTCATTGCTCATAGTGATAACCTCCGTTCATCGGGCGCGATAACTTACAAGAATCGAAACTTAGTCAACTGTAAGGGCCGCGAACCTGAGAGCGTAGGAAGGTCAGTCCTGGGCCAACTCCTTCAACAGGGCGCGACCTTCGACAGTTAGCGCGTAGCGACCGCCGCCCCGTTTCACGGCCCAATCGTGGTCCACGCATTCCTCAGCGTCAGCCCGCTTGACAAAGATAGATTCTAACCCACTCTCCATTTTCTTGATCCGGCGCAATGCTTCGAGTTGTCCGTCAGTAGGCTGCGGGATATCGCTCATTTCTGTTCCTTTCGTTCTGTCAGAGTACGGCTTGCGGAACGCCTGTTCGACACACCATTTTGTACAACCCTGGGGGTACCGTGTGGGTAAGTCAGCCCAAAGAAGAATCCAGCGTTCCGCAAAGACTGTGAAGCGGCTAATAGAGATCTCGCCGCAGCCTAGGACTAAGCGCCTAGGTTTTGATCAGTTTGTCGGGGCAGACCTTTGTGGGGCAGCGGACAATATTGTCAGTGTATTATTATCCGTTGAAATTCGACCCGCGTGATGACTTTGCTTATATCAACTTTGCCGGTGTCGGTTTTCACGTGAAATGTCCCGGGCGGATCAATAGTGACTGAAATACCCACCACCACTTTCTCATTGGTAAGAAGTGAAGGCGGGGCATAGTCTTGAATCTCGGTCCCTACCTGCTTGAGTGAAAACCCGAGAATTGAGTCTGCCGACCAGAGGTCGCCATCTTTTGTGCGCACAAAGATAGGCTCTCGGGGATCATCAGACAGAGATAAAGGCTCGCCAGAACGGGCTTCGGCATGAAATCCGACAAGAACTGTTTTGTACGGGATATCTACATTTTGCCAATCACCGTCATCAGCCATGGCGTTACCCCTTGCCTAAGGCTTCGGCGATTGATGATAGCAGCGCGCAAAACTCAGCGCGCCTCAATTTGCCCTTATGCGGATCTCGCGGAGGTGTATTCGAACCGAGCCTGATCGTGGTCCGCCAAGTTATCCACAGCCGCCCGTGGGCAATTCCGTGGATAGATTTTCGGACAATTCGTGCAAGGCGCAGGACTCGCTGACAAGAATGGCACAACCCAAAGGACTGACTCCGAGACAGAAGCGCTTCGTCGAGGAATACCCCGTCGACCTGAACGCCGCACCGCCGCGCAGCGCAAGGTCGGCCCCAGAGGTACCAAACCACCGGAAAAGCCGAGCTGCTCCTACGAAGGCCCCCGCGTCGACGCGAATCGGCGTAGCGAGGGCATTTAGGGCTGGGGGAGGTTTCAAAAACAGGCCGAAAGTATTTTGACCGATGGCGGTTAGGGCAGGATGGCCTTGGGGTGGGTGTGGCCACATCCCCTGGGGCTGCCGCTGTCCCGCAAGATCGGTTCCGGCGCGCCAGCCCTTGGGAAGCCGACGCGCTGCGCCACCCAACAGCAGCGCGAGCAACTTGAAGTTGCGGCGTCGCTGCACCAACATGGTCCGATGAGCTTTTCCGAGGCGACAACCCGCGGCGTGCACGTTCAAGTGGAATCGGCGTTCGACCCGGAGCGATCGAGTCCAGAACAGAACCGCTGGTTTTTCCTCTACACGGTGACGATCAGCAATCAGGGCGCGGAGACAGTGCGCCTGATCAGCCGCCACTGGATCATCACCGACGGCGCTGGCCACGTCGAAGAGGTCAAAGGCCCCGGTGTCGTCGGCGAGCAGCCGATCTTGGAGCCGGGCCAGTCCTTCCAGTACACCTCCGGGTGCCCGCTGCCGACGTCCTTCGGCTTCATGCGAGGTACCTACCAGATGGTGGTCCAAGGCGGCGAGTCGTTCGATGCTCAGATCGCCGACTTCGAGCTCAGCGAACCCTACTCGGTGAACTGAGGGACCCCGGCTTTGACGTCCGGCGTCAGCGTCGCTCGATCCTCCACGATGAGAAACCGCCTCTTCCGTCCGCTCCATTCTGGATCGGCGTGACCACGCCCAGGTCGCCGTCGGACAAGAACACGACCACGCTTACCGTTCAGGATGTCGAGGTGCCCACCTTCCTCTACGGCACCGCCTGGAAGGAGGATCGTACCGAGGCGCTGGTTGAGAGGGCACTAGCAGCAGGCTTTAGGGGGATCGACACCGCCAACCAGCGCACCCACTACCACGAGGCGGGAGTCGGCGCGGCGCTGGAGAAGAGCTCGAGGGAAGGGGCGAGCCTCGGGGCAGGCATCGCATCGTGTGATGCGCTCTTCCTGCAGACGAAGTACACCTACACGGAGGGGCAAGATGATCGCCTGCCCTACGACCCCGGCGCCGACTACCCGACCCAGGTGCGCCAGTCCTTCGAGAACTCCCTCGAGCACCTCGGCGTCGAGCGCCTCGACAGCTATCTTCTCCACGGGCCACGCACCCGAATCGGGTTCGACGAGGGCGACCGCGAGGTTTGGCGAGCCATGGAGGAGCTGCAGCGACGGGGCCGCGTGCGGCTGATCGGCGTCAGTAATGTCACCGCAGAGCAGCTCACCACGCTCTGCGGCATCGCTGAGGTCCGGCCGGCGTTCGTCCAGAACCGCTGCTTAGCGAGACGGGGCTGGGACCGGGACGTTCGCGACATCTGCCGGGGCGAGGGCATCGTGTACCAGGGATTCTCCCTCCTCACGGCGAACCGTGCCGAGCTCGCGAGCCCGCAATTGCGCCGCATCGCTGGCAAGCACGGCAGGAGCGGTCCCCAGGTCGTATTCCGTTTCGCCCTCCAGATCGGAATGATCTGTCTCACCGGGACCACGGACCCGGCGCACATGCGAGAGGATCTCGCCGTCTACGAGTTCGAGCTGCCCGAGGAGGATATCGAAACCATCGTGCGGATTTCGGCCTAGGAGCTGCGGGCGCCGCCCGTCGGCACATCGGTTGGGTTAGCGTCCCCCCGGCACCCGCTGCTTCAACTCCTCAAACCAGCTGAGGACAACCTGCAAAGAACTTTCAGGTGACTCAGCATCGGGCTGGATCATCACAAACCGTTGGCCATCATTGTAGCGAAGAGCCGGACGGCCGCTGCGCGAGACTAGACCCGCCTATGCTATGAATGTTTACAGGATGAGGATTGAAGCGAGGTGCGTCGCCGCCGTTGCCGCGGCCGTTTTGATCGGTTTGGGAACGGCGGGCGTTGCGTCCACTCAGGGTTCCGGACAGTCGGTCGTTTTCGCCGATGCCGCCGCCGCCGCGGGGATCCGATTCGAGCATCAACACGGCGGCACGGGGGAGCGCTACATGGTCGAGACCATGGGCTCGGGCTTGGCGCTTGCTGATTTCGACGGTGACGGATGGCTCGACGTCTACTTCATACAGAATGCCTCGACCCCGGGTTTCGTGCCAACCGGCCCGATGGTCAACCAGCATTTCCGCAACCGCGGCGATGGTTCGTTCGACGACGTCACCGCCTACTCCAACGCCGCTGATGAGCTCTATGGGATAGGCGTTGCCGCCGGCGACTACGACAACGACGGCTTCCTGGACCTGTATGTGACCAACTTCGGCGCCAATCGTCTGTACCGAAACAACGGCGACGGAACGTTCAGCGATGTCACCGTGGAAGCGGGCGTCGGCGACGAGTTGTGGGGTTCGTCGACGGCCTGGGTCGATATCGACGACGACGGCTTTCTCGATCTGTACGTCGTCAACTACGTCGACCACGGATGGGACAACCAGGTGTTCTGCGGTGATTCGTCGACCGGCGTGACCGCCTATTGCCACCCGGACGTGTACAACGCCGTGCCGGATCGCCTGTATCGCAACGCGGGCGACGGGACTTTCGAGGAAATCGGCGAACGAGCGGGTATCGCCGACACCGTCGACGGCAAGGGGCTCGGTGTGGTCTTCGGTGACTACGACGACGACGGCGACGTCGACGCGTATGTCGCCAATGACACCACCCGCAACCTGTTGTACATCAACAACGGCGACACTACGTTCACCGAGGACGGGTTCCTCACCGGTGTCGGCTACGACGAAAACGGACGCACCGAGGCGGGCATGGGAACGGATTGGGGTGACTACGACGGCGACCTACGGCTCGACGTGATCGTTACCAACCTGACGCTTGAAACCAACACGTTGTACCGCAACCTCGGGGGCGGGTTCTTCATCGACAGCAGCTTCGCCGCCGGCCTGGGCGAGCCCAGCCTTCTATCCAACGGGTTCGGCACCAACTGGATGGACTACGACAACGACGGCGACCTCGACCTGTTCGTCGCCAACGGCCATGTCATCGACAACCTCGCCGAGCTCGCCGAAGACCCTGGCTTGGGCTCGCCGTCGGCCACCCAGACCTACGCCCAGGTGAATCACCTCTATCTCAACGATGGGGCGGGCTTCTTCGAGGAGATCCACGACCGCGCTGGCGACGGCATGGCGCTCGTCAAGGTCTCGCGCGGTACCGCCATAGGCGACGTTGACAACGACGGTGACCTGGACGTGATGATCTCGAACAGCAACCAGGCGGCCGACTACTTGCGCAACGACGGCGGCAGCGAGGCGGGCAACTGGATCCAGCTTCGGCTGCTGGGGCAGCGCAGCAATCGTTACGGGATCGGGGCGCGCGTTTTCGTCGGCGAGTCGGTGATCCGCGAGGTCAGGGCCGGTTCGTCGTATTGCTCGAGCAGCGACTCGCGGCTGCACCTGGGGATCGGATCGGCGCACGCCTCCGAGATTGCGGTGCGGTGGCCCGGAGGCGAAACCGAGACGCTGGGCGTTCTCGAGGCCGGGCGACTCTATGTCGTGCGGGAGGGTCGAGGCGTCGTGGCGCAGCGCACTGCACGCTAGCAGGCCAGCGCCTGCCCGAGGTCTCAGCCGGTCTGTCGATCTCGAGCACTACGCCGCCGATCCCGTTGCTGCCGTACGCGCCGGTCGCCGGGAAGGGGTCCCAACGGTCTACTCCTTGCTGTGGTCTGTGCAGCTGATAGATTGGCATCATGATGCGTCAAGTAGCCACAGTACTGGTGGTCTCAGGAGTACTGGGACTGGTTGGCGTGGCCGCGGCGGCACCGCAGGTGCCGCGTGGGGTGCTATTGGAGGCCCGAGCTGCTTTGGCGGAGGGTCGCTTCGACGACGCCCTCGTGGAGCTCGGGACAATCGCTGCCCAGTACCCCGGGTCGTCCTTTGTGGCGCTGTGGTACGGGCATGCCTGGTGGGCGAAGGGGGATCGGTCGGCGGCGACCGCGGAATACCTGCGAGGCCTCGAGTTGCAACCCGACAGCGCCCCGCTCCTGATTGCGGTCGGCGATGTGCACTACGAAATCGGCAATCTCACGCTCGCAACCGAGTACTACGAACGGGCGATCACGGTGGCGCCGAGGCTGCCCATTGCCCATCGTAAGGCCGCCGCCGCGGAGATTCAGCGAGTGCGCTACCGTGAGGCGATCGCGCATCTCCAGGCCTACCTCGAGCTGCAGGGTGACGACGACATCGAGGCGCTCAACATCCTGGGAATCCACCAGTACATCGTCGAAGATCACGATGGATCCATCGCGACACTCGAGAGGGTGCTGCAGATCGATCCCGACAACGGCAAGGCGCACTTTGGCCTCGGAATGGCGCTGTCCGGTCGGAGCGCCGAGTATGATCGCTCGCTGTTTCATTTGCGCCGGGCGATCCTTCTGGATCCTACGAACCCGACAGCACACTTCCTGGCCGGACGCATTCTGACGGCTCAGGATCGACTCGAGGAGGCGCTGGAGGCGTTGCAGCGCAGCCTCGAGCTGAGCCCGGACCTCACTGATACTGCCAAGGTGGCGATGATCGAGGGTGTGCGGTCTGCGCACTACCGAATCTCATTGGTGTACGCGCGGATCGGTGATCGAGATGCCGCTCACGACCACCAGCAGCGTTTCCAAGAGCTGACCCGCACGCAGGCTGACCTCGAGGCGCAAGCGGCGCGGATCGGCGCTTTGCGCGACGCCGCGACCGCGGCGCTGGCGACCAACAACGCGCAGGAGTTCCGGGACGCGGTCGCCGAGCTGCTGCTGGCTGCCCCCGACAACCCCGGCGCGTTGACGTTGTCGGCGCGCGGCAGCCTTGCCGCAGGAGATCTCGATTGTGGCCTTGCCGCCGCCGAACGGGCCCTCGAGATCGCACCGGATCAGTGGGAGCCGCTCTACGTCTACGGGATGCTGCTCTATGAGTCCGATCGCTACGACGAAGCCCGCGAGAGTCTGGCACGGGCGCTCCGGGCCAACCCCGTGTCGGCCTCGGCCCACGGTGCCCTGGGCGCTGTGCTCGTCGCTATGGGTGAGAGTCGAGAGGCGTTGGCTCAATATCGCGCCGCGATCCGCCTCGACCCCGAGCAGGCGGTCCACTACCTGAACCTCGCGACCGCGTACCAGAAGCTCGGCGAATCGGAGCTCGAAGCCCAGGCAATGGAAGCCTACAGACGGCTGCTTCGCCGACATCCGTGATGGTCCGGGTCGGTATCATCGGGTGCATTTTGCTGGTGCGACCCGCGGGCTCCCCGATCGCTGTTTGACAGCGATGCATCGAAAGCGTACGCTATAGCGTACGGTAAGAAGGAGGAAGCTGGCCGAATGCCCACGATTACCGCCACCGAGGCGCGCAAGCGGCTCTACAAGCTTGTCGACGAGGTTCAGGAGTCCCACGAGCCGGTCCAGATCACCGGCAAGCGCGGCAGCGCCGTGCTGGTGGGAGAGGACGACTGGCGCGCCATACAAGAGACTCTCCACCTCGTCTCGATCCCCGGTATGCGCGAGTCGATCGTCGAGGGTATGGCTACGCCAGTTGATGAGCTCGAGGACGCCCTCGACTGGTGATTTGGCGCCTCGTTTACACGAAGGCCGCTCAGAAGGACGCCAAAAAGCTCGCCGCCGCCGGTCTCAAGCGCAAGGCACAAGCTCTTCTCGACATCATCGCTGAGAATCCGTATCAGACGCCGCCCCCTTTGGAGAGACTCGTCGGCGACCTCGCGGGCGCCTATTCTCGACGCATCAACATCCAGCACCGGCTCGTGTACCAGATCGCTGATGACGAGCACATCGTCAAGGTGCTGCGCATGTGGACGCACTACGAATAGACACGAAAATCAGCGGCCGCCCTGCCCCTCTTCCGTGGTGCGATGGCGGCGCTCGTCCTCGAGCGTCTCGAGCACCTGTCGCCAGTCGAAGTTGTCGCCGATGCCGCGCACGTAGTAGTCCATCCAGGCCATCTCGCTCACCGCCTTGACCAGCCGGTTGCGCGGGTCGGGGATGCCGTGGCTGCGGCCGGGGTACATGAACAGCTCCGTCGGCACGCCGAGCTTCTTGAGCGCCATGTGGAGCTCTACCGACTGTGGGCTCGGGACGCGCGGATCGCCCTCGACGACGTGAATCATCGTCGGTGTCGTGGCGTTGGCGACGTACTTGAGCGGTGATTGATTCCAGTAGGGCTCGAAGTTGTCGTACAGAAAATCGTCGCCTATATAGAAGCGGCGATTCCGCTGCACGTCGCTCTGCGCGTACATCGAGATCCAGTTCATCGTGCCCGCGCCCGAGCTGATCGCCTTGAAACGGTCGGTGTGCGTGAGAATCCAGTTCGACCAGTGGCCGCCGGCGCTCCACCCCAGCGCCCCCATGCGATCGGGGTCGACGATGCCCGCATCGATGAGGTAGTCGACCCCGGTCATGATGTCGTCGAAGCCGAGGGTGAAATAGTCGCCGACGATGCCGGTGCGGTGGGCGTTGCCGTAGTTGCGCGAGCCCCGATAGTTGGGCTTCAAAACGGCGTACCCGGCACCGGCGTACACCTGCGCGGAGCGGCCGTTGAAACCCAGCACGTCGGCCGAGGCCGGCCCGCCGTGGATAGCGACGATCAGCGGATAACGCCTGCCTTCGACGTAGCCGACCGGCTTTACCAGGAGGCCGCCCACGGTGTTGCCGTCGGTGGAGGTCCAGTTGATCTCGACCTCCTCGCCGAGCGCCATTTCCCGTGTTTGTGGGTTGGCGTCGACGAGCTGCACCCACGCCGCCCGGTCGGTGATCGCCTCGATGTTGGGCACCGTGAACACCGTCGGCGGTGTTGTCGGATCTGCGTAGCCGATGAGAATGGCGCCGGAGTCTTCGTCGCGACTGACGTTGAGCGCCGCCCGCTCATTGGTAATCTGCCGGGGCTCATTGGTGACCACATCGAGGGCGTGCAACTGCGTCGTGACCTTCACGCCACTGTTGAAGTAGATCTGGTTGCCGTCGTCCGACCAGAAGCCGATGCTCACGCTGGCGTCGAACGCCTCACCGAGCTTGGTGAAGACGCCGCCGCGATCGGTGACCTCGCGGATGTACACGCGGTTCTCGGTCATCGTGTAGCGCGTCATGTCGTCGGGTGCGGAAAACGCCACCCACCGACCGTCCGGAGAAACCCCGAGGCCGCTCTCGCCCACCTCGTAGTTGTCGGTCAAACGCTCGATGTGGCCGGTGGCGGTTTCCAGCAGATATTGATCGGCATAGAGGCGCGCCCCGGTGATGTTGCGCTCGTAGCGCTTCGCCGATCCACCGGTGAACGTGACCCAGCGCCCGTCGTTGGACACGTTGAACGCCGTGATGCTGACCTCCGGATCGCGGGTGAGCTGTTGTGCCACGCCGCCGTCGAGTCGCAGCGCCCAGAGGTTCGACAGCGGCGTCACCATGTTTTTCACCTCCACCGAGAATCCTTCTTCGAGGCGAGCCTCATTGCCCTCATCGAACGAATCCGGCCGCGTGAAGTAGATGCCGGCGCTGTCGGGCGTCCACCGCCAATCCTCCACGCCCGCCGGGCCGTCGGTGAGCTGCTCCGGCGCCGCTGAGAAGATCTCGGCGATCGGTAGGCTGTAGAGTTGCTCGTGTCCGCTCGCGCCGCTGCGAAACACCAGCCGGGCGCCATCCGGGCTGAACGAAAAGTCGGCGACGCCGTTTTCAGCGTCCGAGATGCGCCGCGCTTCGCCGCCGTCGGGACGCATCAGGTACATCTGTCTGCGGGATCCTTCGGCGCCGCGCTCCTCGCGCCCACTACGCCCCTCGCGCCCGCCGCGCTCACCGGATGCTTCGCGGTCCGACAAGAACACGAAGAAGCTGCCGTCGCGCGCCCATTGCGGCGCGGTCTCGCTGAAACCCTCGGTGAACGTCATCTGTCGGGTCGATGCGAGGCCCTCCGTCATCGACACCAGAAAGATGTCGGATTGCGATTCCGCTGCTTGCCAGTCGGGCGTGGAGATGGTGTAGAGCATCCACTCGCCGTCCGGGCTCGGCGTCCAAGAGCCCGGTCGGGCGAACTCCTGCACATCCATGAACGTCATCGGGCGCTGCCCGGCGTCCTGCGGAGGGGTGGCAATCGCCGGAACGGCGACGGCAATGAGCGCCAATACGGCAAACCAGGAGAGCATCGGACGCCTGCATGAACAACCAGCGATGTGCATGTCAGCCTCGTGAAGCTTGGAGAAAAGAAGCGGCAACCGGCGGCGCCGGTGAACAACAGGCGCTGCGTGGGCATCATGCTACGAGATGCTGCGGTTTCCCTCCACGTCGCCCGCCTAAACGGTTGTCAGGTGATCTGACTGTCAGCTCTTGATGGAGGGCACCTTCTCATAGAGTGGGGGCATGAAGAAGCGTCCTTTCGCCGTTACGGGTGTGGAGGTGCCAATCATCGGCCAGGGAACCTGGGCCATCGAGCGTGGCGATCGCGGGGAGGCGCTACGCGCGCTTCGTCGCGGCCTCGAGCTGGGAGCAAACCATATCGACACGGCGGAGATGTACGGTAACGGGGCTGCCGAAGAGCTGGTCGCGGAGGCGATCGCCGGCAGACGCGACGAGGTTTTCCTGGTCAGCAAGGTATTGCCGTCGAACGCCTCGCGTGCCGGGACCGTGGCCGCGTGTGAGAATTCGCTGCGCCGCCTGGGCACCGATCGTCTCGATTGCTACCTGCTGCACTGGGAAGGCAACCATCCGTTGGAGGAAACGGTGGCCGCGTTCGAGCAACTGGTCGGCAACGGAAAGATCCGCAGCTGGGGGGTAAGCAACTTCGATGAACGGGCCCTGGCCCGCGCCGTCGCCATCGCCGGCGCCGAGAGAATCGCCTGCAACCAGGTCTGCTACTACGTCCAGGAGCGGGCCATCGAGCACGAGGTGATCCCCTACTGCCAGAAGAAGGGCATCGCATTGGTGGCCTACAGCCCTTTCGGATCCGGCGCGTTTCCGCGGCGGCGCTCGCGTGGCGGAAAGGTGCTGGCGGACATCGCCCGGACGCGCCGGGCGACCCCCTATCAGGTGGCATTGGCGTTTCTGTGCCGCCACGAGGGGCTATTCGCCATCCCGAAAAGCTCGACCGTTGCGCACGTCGTCGACAACGCGGCTGCCGGCGATCTGGTGCTGGAAGATCGAGAGCTCGAACGCCTCGAGGCGGCATTTCCCCTTGGTCCGCGACGACGCGGCGTACCGATGATCTGAGGGTTGCAAGGCAAGCTGCAAGCTAGCTGTTCGTGTAGCAGTTTCTCGCTAGCACCCTCCCCTGCTGCCACACAATCCACACTGTCCAAAGAGGCTGTTCGCCATTGTTGACGTGGCTTTCAGCCGAAACGGCGACGCGGCGCGGCACAGGGCGGATCGGTCCCGAGAAGGCTTTCAGGGATTAGGAATCCCGTGCTCTCGCGACCGCGAGAACGCGGGGGATGGCTTGGTAGTCGGGCTCGACGTGGGGTTCTTCCCAGTCGCGGGATGTCCAGATCAGGCTGCGAACCGATGCCTCCTGGCCGTAGCCGAGCTCGAGAACCAGCGAGCGGCCGGGGCGTAGCAAGGCGGCGGCCTCGGGGATGATGCGCTCGTAGGCCTCCATGCCGGTCGGACCGGACGCCCACGCCTTGCGCGGCTCGTGGTGGCGGACCTCGGGATCGACTTCGTCGTCATCGGCGGCGTACGGCGGGTTCGAGACGATGATGCCGATGTCATCGCCCGACAGATCGAGGGCGCGCAGGAAGTTGCCGCGCCCGAAGGCGATGCGGTTGTGGACGCCGAGGCGGTCGGCGTTGTGGGCAGCGGCCTTCAGCGCGATCGGTGAGTGGTCGACGGCGAGGACGCGACCCTCGGGCTTGCCTCGCGCCAGGCCGATGGCGATCGCACCGCTGCCGGTGCCGACGTCGACAGCCCAGCCATCGGTAGGATTCCAGAGCTCGAGGGCGCGCTCGACGAGGCCTTCGGTCTCGGGGCGCGGGATGAACACCCCGGGGTGCACTTCGAGCTCGAAGTCGAGGAACGGCGCGCGGCCTCGGAGGTATTGGAGGGGCTCACGGTCGGCCCGACGGGCGGTGAGCTGCGAGAAGTCGGCGGCCTGCTCGTCGGTCAGTGGATCGGAGAGCGCTGCGAGAAGCTGGGCGCGCGAATGACCGAGCACATGACCGAGAAGCAAGGTGGCTTCGAGTCGAGCCCCCTCGATACCGGCCGTTTCGAGGCTCTGCTCGGCGTCACGCAGCGCGGAGCCTACGGTGGCGTCGTCGGGCACAGCCGCCTCAGGGAGCTTCGGCCGAAAGCTCTTGCTTGAGCCGCTCCGTCTCGAAGTGCGACGTGAGCTCGTCGACGAGGGTTTGGATGTCGCCGTCCAGGATGGCGTCGATCTGGTGGCTGGTGAAGTTGATGCGGTGGTCGGTGACTCGGTTTTGCGGGAAGTTGTAGGTGCGAATCTTCTCCGACCGGTCGCCGGAACCGACCATGCCGCGGCGCTCCTCGGCGATGGCATCGTGCTGCTCCTGCAGCTTCAGGTCGTAGAGCCGCGCCCTGAGGACGCGCATCGCCTTGGCCTTGTTCTTGTGCCACGAGCGCTCATCCTGGCACTGCACCACCATGCCGGTGGGCTCGTGGATCAGGCGCACGGCCGAGTACGTCGTGTTGACGCCCTGGCCGCCGGGGCCCGACGCACAGAAGGTGTCGACCCGCAGGTCGCTCTCAGCGATCTCGATCTCGACGTCTTCGGCTTCCGGTAACACGGCGACGGTTACCGCCGAGGTGTGGATGCGTCCCGAAGCCTCGGTCTCCGGGACCCGTTGCACGCGGTGCACGCCGCTCTCGTACTTGAGCTGGCTGTAGGCTCCGGCGCCTTCGATGAGCGCGCTGACCTCCTTGAGGCCACCGGTGCCGGTGAAGCTTTGGTTGAGGATCTCGACCTTCCAGCGCTTGCCCTCGGCGAAGCGCTGGTACATGCGGTAGATCTGGGCCGCGAACAGGGCGGCTTCCTCGCCGCCGGTGCCGGCGCGCACCTCGAGCACGACGTTGCGCTCGTCGTTGGGGTCCTTGGGCAGCAGCAGCCGCATGAGCTGGTCTTCGAAGCGCTCCTTCTGCTGCTCGAGGGCGGCGAGCTCCGCTACGGCCATCTCCTGCATCTCGGGGTCGGACTCGTCGAGCAACTCCCTGGCGCCGGCGATCTCGCTATCGACCCCTTGAAGGCTCTGGTAGGCGTCGATGATCGTGCGCAGCTCGGCGTGGCGCTTGGTGAGCTTGCGGTAGAGGTCGGTGTCCTGGATGACCTCAGGTTTGGCGATCTCCTCGTTCAGCTCGGTGAAGCTGGCCTCGATGTCCTCGAGTCGCGAGATGACGGTGGCGTTCATGGAAAGCTCCGGAGCGCCGTGCCGGGGTGCCAGCGGGCGCGCCCGCTGTTTAGTTGATGGTTTCTCCCTCGGCGTCGACGGCTTCGGCTTCGTCCGCAGGCGTGTCGTCCGCAGGCGTGTCGTCAGAAGGCGTGTCGTCCGCAGGCGCGTCGTCAGAAGGCGTGTCGTCAGAAGGCGTGTCGTCGGAAGCGTTGGCGTCGGCGGGCTCCCCGCCGGCCTCGGCGGCGACTTCAGCGGTCGCCGCAGCGGAAGCTTCCTCTCTTTCGGTCTTGCGGGCGGCGGCTTCCATTTCGGCGTCTTTCTTCGCCGCCTTGGCCTCCAGATCTGCCTTGATCTGGTCCTGCTCGGCGTAGAAGCCTTCGTACTTGCGCTGGAACTTCTCGACGCGGCCGGCGGAGTCGAGCAGACGCTGCTTGCCGGTGAAGAACGGGTGACACTCGTTACAGACCTCGAGACGCAGCTCGGGCTTCGTCGAGCGCGTCTGGAACGTATTGCCGCAGGCGCACACCGCCACGACCTCGTAGTAATCGGGATGAATCTCGGGCTTCATGGGGGGTTT